>USFX01000024.1 GCA_900553965.1 uncultured Prevotella sp. | reverse complement strand
CCGTTATTACGGCGGTGTACCCTCTGTTCAAGCAGGATTTGTCATTGAGTTTTGCACAGATTGGTCTGATAACGTTGGTGTATCAGATGTCGGCTTCCGTGTTTCAGCCGATAATGGGGCTGATTTTCGATAAGCGTCCCATTGCCTGGTCGTTGCCGTTGGGAATGTGTTTTACGCTGGCGGGTATTCTGAATTTGTCGTTCGCCACTAATCTGTATTGGCTCTTGGCTTCTGTTTTTGTGGTGGGCATCGGTTCCTCCGTATTGCATCCCGAAGCGTCGCGCATTACTTTTTTGGCTTCCGGAGGCAAGCGCGGGTTGGCGCAGTCGCTCTTTCAGGTGGGCGGAAACTTCGGAACGTCCGTCGGGCCGCTGCTCGTTGCGCTCGTCGTCGCACCTTATGGTCGCGGCAATGTCGTGTGGTTTGTCGTCGTCTCCGTGCTCGCCTTCATGGCCATGGTGCCCATCTGCCGCTGGTATGGTGCCTATCTTCAGAAAGTCAAGGCCGAGCCCGCGGCCATGCGACAGCGGGTGAAGCGTCCGCTGTCGGGACGGCGGACTGTGTTCACGATATTCATCATCATGATTCTGATATTCTCGAAGTATATCTATATGGCCTGTCTGACCAACTACTATACGTTCTATCTCATCCAGCGCTTCGGCGTCTCGGTTCAGACGTCGCAGATTCTGCTCTTCGTCTTCCTCGTCGCCATGGCCATCGGAACGGTTGTCGGAGGCCCCGTCGGCGACCGCTACGGACGTAAGTTTGTCATCTGGGTGTCCATTCTCGGCTGTGCTCCGTTCAGCCTCGCCATGCCCCATGCCGGTCTCGTGGCCACCGTCGTGTGCAGTTTCGGTGCCGGACTGATGCTCTCGTCAGCCTTTCCGGCCATCCTGCTCTATGCCCAGGAGCTGCTTCCCAACAAGCTCGGCCTCGTTTCCGGCCTTTTCTTCGGCTTCGCTTTCGGCGTTGCCGGCATTGCCAGCGCCATCCTCGGACTGCTGGCCGACACCTACGGAATCGAGGCCATCTACTCCTTCTGCGCCTATACGCCGTTGTTCGGCGTCGTCGCCTTCCTGCTTCCGCGGCTGGGAGGACGTTAACGTTGGGCTTGCTGTTCCGCAAAGCAGTATGTTTCATTTCGCATGAACGACAAATTTTCATCCGGATACGGCCTGTAAGTCACTTTTTTTGTGTAAGTTTGCAGAACAAAGAAGTAATACAGTCATATTATGGATTATGATGTGGAAGACAAGATGGAGTGGACTGTGATATTCATCATGGAGTTCGGACGGCGTCATGACTTGAACATGAAACAGGCGTTCAACTATCTGAGCCGTTTCGGTGCCATCGGATTTATAGACCGTAACTATTCGTATGTTCATACCCAGTCGTTTGCCTCAATCGTAGACGACATGACGGAGTATTGCCATCGGAAAGGAGGGGCATTGGTATGATAATTAATGAGAAGAATGTGATAATGGCGGACATGGTCAAGCGCCTGTCGCTGATGCTTTTGAGCCGGAACCACGGGATGACAATGGAGCAGGCGCTGTCTGTCGTGCTCAATTCCGATACATGCAAGAAGGTGATGGACGAACAGGCAAGGCTGTATTATCAGAGCCCCGGATATGTGTTTTCTTTTCTTGAATCGGAATTAAACACCGGAAAGATGAGATGACCGGCTGGCCGATATGCGTATTCTTATGATTGGAACAAAAACAAAAATATAACGATGAATATATTTAAGGCTTTGTTCGGGGGAAGCGAGGAGTCTCCCGAAGAGAAACAGAAGGCGGAGGAGAGCCGCCGGTTTGACATGTTCAAGTATGACGGAGTGAAGGCGGCGAAGATTGGTCAGGTCGACTATGCCGTGAAGTGCTATCGCGAGGCGCTCGCGATACACGAGGATCTGGAGGTGCGCGACTATCTTGCACAGGCGCTGATACGTACTGGCGAGCTGGCCGAGGCCCGCGAACATCTCGGCGTTCTGGCTGATGCCGAACCGGAAAATGCCGCAGTCCATCTTCTGACGGCACAGGTGGCATACATGCAGGAGGACTACGAGGCTATGGCGGCAGCGTGTGAGAAGGCCATGGCGGCGGACAAGGAGAACGCCCGCGCCCACTATCTCTACGCTCAGGCGTACGTCGGACAGGGCAATCCCGTGGGCGCGATAGCTATGCTGACCAAGGCCATTGCCCTCAACGGCGACATGGGTGAGGCGTGGCTGCTGCGCGGCCGGACACTGCTTTCGGTGGGCGATGTCAACGGAGCCGATGCCGATGCGAACCATCTGATGGATGTCGCTCCGGAGAATGAGGACGTCCTGTTGCTCAAAGCCCGTGTGGAGCATAAGCGCGGCAATGCCGATGCTGCCATAGATATATATAATAAGGTGACGGAAGTCAATCCGTTCTGCGTCGACGCTTTCCGCGAGCGCGGTGCGATACGCTATGAAAAGGGCGATATGGACGGAGCGAAAGCCGACATGCAGACCGTGCTGGAGCTGGAACCGGATAAGGTCGCCGACATCAACGGCGAATATTCGGCTGAGGGTGTCGAGCACAAGGTGCGTCAGGCTTACAGCAATATCAATCCGCTGGGACTGTAAGATAGTTATTCAGGAGAATATATATGCCAATAATCGAAATAACGTCATTGTCTCATCCGGGTGTCGAGGTCTTCGGTACGCTTACCGAAGCCCAGCTGCGCAACCGCCTCGAACCTGACAAGGGAGTGTTCATCGCCGAGAGTCCGAAGGTCATACGGGTCGCGCTCGACGCCGGATATGAGCCGCTGGCGCTGCTCTGCGAGCGGAAACACATCGACGGCGACGCTGCCGACATCATCTCCCGATGCGCCGGCATACCCGTCTATACCGGTTCGCGTGAGCTGCTGGCCGAGCTGACGGGCTATGTCCTGACGCGCGGCGTGCTCTGTGCCATGCGCCGGCCGAAGCCCAAGAACATCGCGGATGTCTGTCGCGGAGCGCGGCGCGTCGTCGTCATCAATGGGGTGGTGGACACGACCAACATCGGAGCAATCTTCCGTTCGGCCGCCGCGCTCGGCATCGACGCCGTGCTGCTGACGCGCAACTCATGTGATCCGCTCAACCGCCGTGCCGTCCGCGTGTCGATGGGCTCGGTGTTCCTCGTTCCGTGGACGTGGTTGGACGGCCCGCTCTCCAGCCTCAATGACCTCGGCTTCCGCACCGCGGCGATGGCTCTCACCGACAATTCAGTCTCCATCGACGCCCCGCAGCTTGCCTCCGAGCCACGTCTGGCCATCGTCATGGGCACCGAGGGCGACGGACTGCCCCGCGAAGTGATAGAAGAAGCTGACTATGTCGTGCGAATCCCCATGGCCCACGGGGTCGACTCGCTCAATGTCGCGGCCGCCTCAGCCGTCGCTTTTTGGGAACTGAGGGCCCGCGGTTAGTCTTCCTCCGGCACGGTGACATGCTGGCTGAATAACAGAAAAGTAAGCAAACGGGCCAAAAATATTGCAATTTATTTGCTGGTCTCGCGGAAATGTTATACTTTTGCAAGCAGATAAACAAAATGAGAGATAAACAATGAAGAAGTTCAACGCATACTTTTACAGCTTTTACTTTTACTTTGCAAGGAATTGTGAAGCGGGAAGTTGCGTGTAGATTTCAACTTATGATAAGACAACATCACAGAGATGAATACAGTCAAGTCCCGCTTCAACATCAATGGAGCGGGACTTTTTAGTTATCAAAACAAGAAGGAGAAGAATAAGAACAAAAGATGAAGAGAATAGCGATACAGGGATTGATAGGGTCATTCCACGACATTGCGGCCAACCAGTATTTCGACGGCGAGCAGGTGCAGCTGATATGCTGCGCCACGTTTGAGGAAGTGTTTGAGAACATACAGCGCGACCCCACCGTCATTGGCATGATGGCCATAGAGAACACCATCGCCGGAAGTCTGCTCCACAACTATGAACTGCTGCGCGACTCGGGAACAACGGTCGTCGGAGAGCACAAACTCCACATATCCCATTGCATCTGCTGTCTGCCGGAGGACGATTGGGACACGATAGAGGAGGTCCACTCGCACCCTGTGGCACTCATGCAGTGCCGCAATTTCCTCTCGGGACACCCGACGTTGAAGGCTGTCGAGAGCGAGGACACCGCCGGTTCGGCCAAGGAGATAGCCGAAGGCAGACATCGCGGATGGGCTGCCATCTGCAGCGCGAGTGCCGCACGGCTCTACGGCATGAAGATACTGGAAGACCACATCGAGGACAACAAACACAACTTCACCCGCTTCCTCGTCGTGTGCAACCCGCGCAAGGCCGACTTCCTGCGCTCGCTCGACGCGACGAACAAGTCGAGTCTTGTCTTCTCGCTGCCCCACGAAGAGGGCTCTCTGTCGCAAGTGCTCAGCATACTGTCGTTCTATAAGATAAACATGACGAAGATACAGTCGCTGCCAATCATCGGTCACGAGTGGAAATATATGTTCTACGTGGACGTGACCTACGACAACCTGACCCGCTACCGGCAGAGCATCGACGCTATAACACCGCTTACCAAGGAACTAAAAATATTAGGAGAATATCAAGATGGAAAACAATCAGAATAGCATACAACCGGCCAATCGGCTTTCGCTCGTGAGCGAATATTACTTCAGCCGCAAACTGAAGGAGGTCGCACGGATGAACGCCGAAGGCCGCGACATCATCAGTCTGGCCATAGGCAGTCCCGACATGCCGCCGTCGGAGAAGACCGTCGAGACGCTCTGCGACGTGGCCCGCCGTGCAGACAGCCACGGCTATCAGCCCACATCGGGCACGCCCGAATTGCGGCAGGCTATGGCCGGATTTTACAAGCGATGGTATGGCGTGGAGCTTGACGCAGCCACGGAGATACAGCCGCTCATCGGTTCCAAGGAGGGCATACTCCACGTGACGCTCGCTTTCGTCAATCCCGGCGAGGAGGTGCTCGTGCCCAACCCCGGATATCCCACGTACACGTCGCTCAGCAAGATACTCGGCGCTCATGTGGTCAACTACAATCTGCGTGAGGACAACGGCTGGCAGCCCGACTTCGACGAGCTGGAGAGGATGGACCTGAGCCGCGTCCGACTGATGTGGACCAACTACCCGAACATGCCCACGGGCGGAAACGCCCGTCGCGAGACCTACGAAAGGCTTGTCGACTTCGCCCGTCGCCACGGTATAGTCGTCGTAAACGACAATCCTTATTCGTTTATCCTCAACGACAATCCCATGTCGCTGCTCCAGATTCCTGGCGCCAAGGACTGCAGCATCGAGTTCAACTCGATGTCCAAGAGCCACAACATGCCCGGCTGGCGCGTGGGAATGTGCGCGTCAAACGCCACGTTCATCAGCTGGATACTCAAGATAAAGAGCAACATCGACAGCGGAACGTTCCGCGGACTGCAGCTCGCTGCCGCCGAGGCATACGCCAACAGCGACGAGTGGCACCGAGAGGCCAACATCGTCACCTACTCGCGCCGCCGTCGCTATGCCGAGGAGATAATGCGTGTGCTGGGCTGTACATACGACCCGACTCAGGTGGGAATGTTCCTCTGGGGCCGCATCCCCGACACATATAATAATGCGGAGGACCTCACCGAACGCATACTCCACGAAGCCCGTGTCTTCATAACGCCCGGATTTATCTTCGGAAGCAACGGCGAGCGCTACATCCGCATATCGCTCTGTGCCAAGGAAGAGAAGCTGGAGGAGGCTCTCGTGAGGATAAAAGCCCTCTCCAACTCCCCCAAAGGGGGAGGGCTGCAGTAGATTGATGAGTGTGGATTGATTATGCCCGAAGGCTTTTCGCAATGTCCCATCCCTCCCCATCTCTCCCATAAAAATAAGAAAACAAAAAAATGAAATAACTATGGAACTTGAATTAGAGAAACTCCAACTTCCGAGCGACAACGAGCGCCCGTATGTGATAGCAGGCCCATGCTCGGCCGAGACAGAAGAGCAAGTGATGACAACGGCACAACAGTTGGCAGACAAAGGTTGCCACATATTCCGTGCCGGAGTGTGGAAACCGCGCACGAAGCCGGGCGGATTTGAAGGCAATGGCGAGAAGGCACTGCCGTGGATGGCCCGTGTCAAGAAGGAGACGGGCATGCTCATCTCGACAGAAGTGGCCACGCCCGAACATGTCGAACTGGCTCTGAAATACGGAATGGACATACTTTGGGTGGGCGCTCGCACGTCGGCCAATCCATTCGCCATGCAGGCTTTGGCCGACTCGCTGAAGGGAGCCGATGTCCCCGTGCTCGTGAAAAATCCCGTCAACCCCGATCTCGAACTGTGGATCGGAGCGCTGGAGCGCATCAATCAGGCCGGCATAAAGCGTCTCGGAGCCATCCACCGCGGCTTTTCGAGCTACGACAAGAAGATCTACCGCAACCTGCCCATGTGGCAGATACCCATCGAGCTGCACCGCCGCATCCCCGGACTCCCCGTCTTCTGCGACCCGAGCCACATCGGAGGCAGCCGCGAACTGGTGGCCCCGCTCTGCCAACAGGCGATGGATCTCGGTTTCGACGGGCTCATCGTCGAGAGCCACTGCAATCCGGATTGCGCATGGAGTGACGCCAAGCAGCAGGTGACGCCCGACGTGCTCGACTATATCCTGAGCTTGCTCGTCGTGCGTGACAAGGCTGTCACGACGGAAGGTATCGTCCAGTTGCGCAAGCAGATTGACGAACTGGACAACCAACTGATGGAACTGTTGTCGAAGCGCATGCGCGTCTGCCGCGAGATCGGACAGTATAAGAAGGAGCACAACATGACCGTTCTGCAGACCACACGTTATAACGAGATACTTGACAAGCGCGGGGCGCAGGGTTCTCTCTGCGGTATGGATGCCGATTTCGTGAAGAGCGTGTTTGAAGAGATACACGAAGAGTCCGTGCGTCAGCAGATGGAGATCATAAACAAGTGAAGAGTTCTTAACTTAACCATTAGGTTACAATGAGAATATTAGTATTGGGAGCAGGCAAGATGGGCAGTTTCTTCCTCGACCTGCTCAGCTTCGACCACGAGACGGCTGTCTTCGAGAAAGACCCGAAGCGGATGCGTTTCACGTACAACTGCCAGCGGCTGACCACGCTTGACGAGATAAGGGAGTTCCGTCCGGAGCTTGTCATCAACGCCGTTACGGTCAAATATACCATCGCCGCCTTCCGTGAAGTCATGCCGTATCTTCCAGCCGACTGCATCATCAGCGACATATCGTCCGTCAAGACGGGGCTGAAGGATTTCTACGAGCAGAGCGGCCACCGCTACGTATCGACACACCCGATGTTCGGACCGACCTTCGCCAATCTTCAGCAGCTCAGCGAAGAGAACGCCATCATCATCAGCGAGGGCGACTATATGGGCCGGATTTTCTTCAAGGACCTTTATTCAAAACTGGGACTGAACATCTACGAGTACACCTTTGAGGAGCACGACCGCACCGTGGCTTACTCCCTGAGCATCCCCTTCGTGAGCACTTTCGTCTTTGCGGCGGTCATGAAGCATCAGGACGCGCCCGGAACGACGTTCAAGCGCCACCTGAAGATAGCCAAGGGTGTGCTCAGCGAAGACGATTTCCTGCTTCAGGAGATACTCTTCAACCCATATACCGGCGAGCAGGTGGAGCAGATCCGCAACGAGCTGAAAGACCTGCTGGACATCATCGGCAGCAAGGACGCTGAGGGCATGAAAGCATATCTGACCAAGATACGCAACAACGTGAAGCGCGACATCGACACAATCAAATGACGGTGAGGGTAAAACAGAAACCGGCCGATACGCCAACGTGACTGAAAAACGGGTCACATTGACGTATCGGCCGGTTTTTGTTTTGCCCTGATTCAGGCCGTCCGCAAAATCCTTATCTTCTTTCTTATTCTCGCAATCATCAGCACGGCTGCGGCAGAAAGCCCGAAGACATATCCGGCGAAGAGCCCGTCGGGGCCCATACCGCAGTGGAAAGCTAGCAGGTAGCCCACCGGCAGATTGAGCATCCAATAGGCCATGACGGCAATGGGCATGATAATCTTGACGTCCTGAATGCCGCGGAGCGCTCCGGCGGAGACATGCTGTAGGCCGTCGGACAGCTGGTACATGGCGGCATAGATGAGCAACGAGGCCGTGATGGAGATGACCTCGGCGTTCTGGGTGAACATGGCCGGAATGGCGAAGCGCAGCGATATGAACGTGACGGCGGCAATGGCGTTCCACAACAGCACAAGATGGTAGGACGCCTTGATGGTCAGTGACAGTTGCGGAATGTCGCGCATGCCGTAGCAGTGGGACACGCGGATGGTCGTGGCGGCGCCTATGGCCATCACGATCATGAACGAACAGTTGCTCACGGTGATGGAAATGTGGTTCGCGCTGAGCGCTTCCGTGCCTAACCATCCCATCATGATGCTCGTCCCGACGAAGGCCGACGACTCCGTGAATGCCTGTGCCGATATGGGCATGCCCATCCTTATCAGTTTGCGGATGGTCGTCCATGACCAGCGTCGGAGGGAGAAGCCGCTGAGGTAGGGACGGTAGACAGGGCGGCTGGCAAACCAGCCGACGATGAGTATGGAGGCGAGGATGCGCGCCGTCAGCGTTGACACTCCGGCTCCGGTGGCTCCCATCTCGTCGAAGCCCATGCGGCCGAAGATGAGCACCCAGTTGAGGGCTATGTTGACGGCGTTGGCAATGATGGTCACGACCATCTCCACCTTTGTGTTGCCCACGCCTTCAAGAAACTGTTTGAAGGCGAAGAAGAGCATCACGAACGGCATGCTGACGAGCAGCATCTTATAGTAAGGTATGGCCATCGTGACGACTTCGTCCGGTTGTCCCATGTGGCTCATCAGCGGTATCGCGGCATATTGTGCGGCGGAGCAGATGAAGCCCAGTAGGACATAGAAGAGTATGCCGTTGTGGAGCAGTGCGGCCGAACGCTTGTGCTCGCCCCTGACGTATAGCTCGCCGACGAGCGGTGTAAGTCCGAGGGCCACGCCGATGGACGCGATGAAGAATATGAACGAGACGGAACCGCCGAACGACACGGCAGCCAGCGGCACGGGATTGGTCCCGCCGTAGTTTCCCACCATCAGGTTGTCGGCCATCTGTGTGGTCATCTGTCCCAGTTGTGTGAGCATCACGGGCAATGCCAGCATCAGATTCTGCCGGTATTGATCTTTGTATTTAGCAAAAAACATAATCTTTAGGTATAGTATAAAAATGGTGCATTAATAGGTGCCAGTCCGTAGCATCTCCGGATAGAGGACTGCAAAGGTAGTCATATTTTGTTATACCGATAGAGCGGATAACGATATTTAACATCGAAATCTGGCAGTTGGGAACAAAAAAGGAATTGGACATTGCTGGTTTCCAAAAAGAAAACTCAAACAATGTCCAATTCCTAAAAGGAGGTATTCTTGTCGTTATTATTCCAATGTTATGATCTTTCCGCCCTCTTCCAACGCCTGCATGTTCAGGGGGATGAGGCCGTGGTGGCGTTCGGGAAGTGTCTTGTAGAGGGCTTTTTCCATGCCGGCATGGCTCACGACAGGGCATACTTTGAGCAGTCCGCCAAGCACAATCATATTGAAGATCTTGCTGTTTTTCATCTCGGCAGCTTTGTCCATTGCGTCGACGCGATAGACGGTTATGTCCTTTCGCGTCGGCGGATTGATAATCCCGTAGCCGTCGTATATGAGTATGCCACCCGGTTTCACTTTCGGTTCGAACTTTTCGAGAGACGGTTGGTTGAGCACGATGGCAATGTCGTAGCTGCTGAGGATGGGGGACGAGATGCGCTCGTCGCTCACGATGACCGTCACGTTGGCCGTTCCACCGCGCTGCTCGGGTCCGTATGCCGGCATCCATGTGACCTCCTTGTCTTCCATCAGACCGGAGTAGGCCAAGATTTTGCCCATCGAAAGGACACCTTGACCGCCGAAACCTGCGATTATTATTTCTTTCTCCATAGTAGTATGTGTTCTTTGTTTTGGAGTTAGAGGAGCGTTTACTCCCCGGTTAACGTATCCTTTAAGTCACCTTTCGGATAGAACGGGAACATGTGTTCCTTCATCCATTCGTTGGCCTTAATGGGTGAGAGCTTCCATCCGCTGTTGCACGTCGACACGACCTCGACCAGACTGCTGCCTTTGCCGGCCATTGAGGCCTCGAAAGCCTTGCGTATGGCCCGTTTGGTGCTGCGTATGGCGGCCACTGTCTCAACGCTTTGGCGCGTGACATAGCACGTGCCTTCCAATTGGGCGGCAATCTCGGTGATCTTCAGTGGATAGCCGTGCAACGCTGCGTCACGTCCGTAGGGACATGTGGCTGTCTTCTGTCCCAAGAGGGTGGTGGGGGCCATCTGGCCTCCGGTCATGCCATAGATGGCGTTGTTGATAAAGATGATGACGATGTTCTCGCCGCGGTTGAGTGCATGGATGGTCTCGGCGGTGCCTATACAGGCCAAGTCGCCGTCACCCTGATATGTGAATACCAGACGGTCGGGCCATAGGCGCTTGATGGCGGTGGCTACGGCAGGAGCACGTCCGTGGGCTGCTTCCTGCCAGTCGATGTCTAAGTAGCGGTAAGCAAAGACGGCACAACCGACAGGGCTGACGCCGACGGTCTTTTCCTCCATGCCCATCTCCTCAATGACTTCGCCAATCAACTTGTGTACCACACCATGACTGCACCCGGGACAGTAGTGCATCGGAACTTCATTCATCAGTTCCGGCTTCTTGTACACCAAATTTTCCGGAGAAATTATCTCGTTAAATTCTGTATTCATAACTTATGGTTGTTTTAGCACTGCGCTGTCATTGCTTTGCAAGAACGGTCTTTTGTTATATCAAGATTGTTTCGCTCAGAGTGAACGGCGGCAGCAGATTCTTCATTTTTCATTCTTCATTCTTCATTTTCAGAATGGCGTCTACAATCTCGTTAGGCTCCGGAACAATGCCGCCGAGGCGTCCGAACTGGTCGACAGGCACGTTGTTGTTGATAGCGAGGCGTACGTCCTGAACCATCTGGCCGGCGTTGATCTCGACGACGAGCACGCCTTTCCTGCCTTTTGCCATCTTCTCAATTTCGCGGGTGGGGAAGGGCCAGAGCGTTATGGGACGGAAGAGTCCGACGCGCAATCCCTGAGCACGTGCCATGTCAATGGCTTTCTGGGAAAGACGGGCGGCACTGCCGAATGCGACAATCACATAGTCGGCGTCATCGCACATCCATGTCTCATAGCGTACTTCGGTCTCGCGTATCTTCTTGTACTTCTCCTGTAAGTGAATGTTGTGTTTTTCCATGACCTCCGGCTTAAGTTCCAATGAGGTCATGATGTTGGGTTGGCGGTCCTTGGTGCGGCCGATTGTAGCCCAAGGACACTCTCGTCTGATTTCCTCCTCCGTGCGGCGGGGCTTGTAGGGAGGTAATACGACGCGCTCCATCATCTGACCGATGACGCCGTCGCTCAGTATCATTGCCGGATTGCGGTATTTGAATGCGAGTTCAAAGGCAAGGTCGACGAAATCGGCCATTTCCTGAACTGACGACGGGGCGAGGACAATCACGTTGTAGTCGCCGTTGCCGCCGCCGCGTGTGGCCTGAAAATAGTCACTCTGTGAGGGTTGGATGGTGCCCAGACCGGGGCCTCCGCGCTGGACGTTGACCACAACTCCTGGTATTTCGGCACCGGCCATATAGGCGATGCCCTCCTGCATTAGTGCGATGCCAGGGCTGGATGACGATGTCATGGCGCGCTTTCCAGCTCCAGCCGCTCCGTAGACCATGTTGATTGACGCCACTTCGCTCTCTGCCTGCAATACCACCATGCCGGTGGTCTCCCAAGGTTTGTCGAGGGCCAGCGTCTCGATTACTTCACTTTGGGGCGTGATCGGGTAACCGAAATATCCGTCAACGCCGCAACGTATGGCAGCACGGGCTATCGCCTCGTTGCCTTTCATCAATGTCACTTCCTGTTCTGCCATGATTCTTAGCCCTCCATTTTCTTTTTATATACGGTGATACACCCGTCCGGACACACGATACCGCATGATGCACAACCGATGCAATCTTCCATACGTACGGCTTCGGCGTATGTATATCCGTTGACGTTAACTTTCCTGGCCAGTTCTATGACGTCCTTGGGGCAGGCTTCCACGCATAGTGCGCAACCTTTACACCTGCCTGTATCTACGATGATGGCTCCTCTTATTCTTCCCATATAGCTCTGTATTTATGGATTATACATGTCTTTATTATAATAGCCCAGTATGTCGTCAAGCATCTGTTTTGCTTCGACGGCGGGGCTGCATGGGTCGAGCTCTATTGCGGCAATGTAGCAGTTGATAGCCTCCTGCCAGTTGCCTTCGCGTCTGAACCGGTTGCCACGCTCGTAGTAGTCTTTGCTGTTCATCCTTATTTATAATACTCTTTCTTGCCTGCAGCCAGAGTATTCTTCATCAATGAACAGATTGTCATCGGTCCGACACCGCCCGGAACGGGTGTGATGAAAGAGCACTTGGGGGCTACTTCGTCAAACTTGACGTCGCCGTTGAGGCGGAAGCCGCTCTTGCGTGATGCGTCGGGAACGCGTGTCGTGCCCACATCGACAATGACGGCACCATCTTTCACCATGTCTGCCGTTACGAAATCGGGGCTGCCGATTGCTGCTATGATTATGTCGGCTTCGCGACATTCTTCCTTCAGTGTCTTTGAACGGCTGTGACATACCGTCACCGTAGCGTCGCCATATTGCTTCTGCATCATCAGCTGTGCCATCGGCTTGCCGACGATATTGGAGCGTCCGAGGATGACACACTTCTTGCCGCTGGTCTCTATGCCGTAACGCCGCAGCAGTGTTATGATGCCCAGTGGGGTGGCTGAGATGAAGCAGGGCAGGCCGATGGCCATGCGGCCGACGTTGATGGGGTGAAATCCGTCCACGTCCTTGCGGTAGTCTATGGCCTCTATCACCTTCTGCTCGTCAATGTGCTTTGGCAACGGGAGTTGGACGATAAATCCGTCGACGTCGTTGTCCTTGTTGAGCTTGTCGACACATTCCAGCAGCTCAGCCTCTGTTATATTGTCCTCGAAGCGTATCAGTGACGACTTGAATCCGCAAGCCTCGCACGCCAACACCTTGTTCTTTACGTATGTCTCTGAACCGCCGTCGTGTCCGACGAGCACTGCTGCCAAATGCGGGCGCTTGCCACCGGCTGCAACAATCTGCTCTACTTCCTGGGCTATTTCTTCCTTTATCTTGGCCGCTGTGGCCTTTCCGTCTATCAGTTGCATTGTCTTATTCTGATGATAATGTTATATTGTAAATGTCAGATGTCGAATGTTAAACATTGGATTGGCTGTCTCATTCTACATCTTCGGCATTCCGGGCATGCCCTTCATGTTCTTCATCGCGTTTGCCATCTGCATCATCTTGCTGCTTGACGTTCCTGTCACCAGCTTCATCATCTTGCGGGTCTGGTCAAACTGCTTCAGCAGACGGTTGACTTCCTGGATGTTTGTTCCGGAACCTTTAGCGATACGCATGCGGCGGCTCTGATTGATGATTTCGGGATGGCTCCGCTCCTTCGGGGTCATGCTGTTGATGATGGCCTCGATGCCCTTGAAGGCGTTGTCGTCAATGTCCACGTCTTTGATGGCTTTGCCTACTCCCGGTATCATGGCGGCCAAATCCTTGATGTTACCCATCTTCTTGATTTGCTGAATCTGGTTCATGAAGTCGTTGAAGTCGAACTGGTTCTTGCGTATCTTCTTTTCCAGCTCCTTGGCCTGCTTCTCGTCGAACTGCTCCTGAGCGCGTTCAACGAGGCTCACGATGTCACCCATTCCGAGGATACGGTCTGCCATTCGTTCGGGATGGAAGACGTCAAGGGCCTCCATCTTTTCGCCCGTACCGACAAACTTGATGGGCTTTGTCACCACAGTGCGGATGGACAGTGCGGCACCGCCGCGGGTATCTCCGTCGAGCTTGGTGAGCACCACGCCGTCGAAATCGAGCCGGTCGTTGAACTCCTTGGCCGTGTTGACAGCGTCCTGACCGGTCATTGAGTCGACGACGAAGAGTGTCTCGTCGGGATTGACGGCGTTCTTGAGAGCCTCAATCTCGTTCATCATCTCCTCGTCTACGGCCAGACGGCCGGCGGTATCTATGATGACAACGTCGTTTCCCTTGGCCTTTGCTTCGCGTATGGCATTGGCCGCGATGTCCAGAACGTTCTTGCTGTCCGGCTCAGAGTAGACCGGAACGCCTACGGTCTGGCCGACGACTTTCAGCTGTTCGATGGCAGCCGGACGATAGACGTCGCATGCCACGAGCAGCGGATTCTTGCGTTGCTTTGTTTTCAGGAGGTTTGCCAACTTTCCGCTGAACGTTGTCTTTCCCGAACCTTGCAGACCGGACATTAATATAATGGCGGGCCGTCCTTCGAGTTTCATCTCCACGGCCTTTCCGCCCATCAGCTCTGTCAGCTCGTCATGTACAATCTTGACCATAAGCTGTCCCGGCTTCACTGCAGTGAGCACGTTCATGCCCATAGCCTTTTTCTTCACCGTGTCAGTGAAAGTCTTTGCCACTTTATAGTTGACGTCTGCGTCGAGAAGTGCTCTGCGCACGTCTTTCAGCGTCTCTGCGACATTTATCTCAGTGATTTTGCCTTCGCCCTTGAGTATCTTGAACGAGCGTTCCAGTCTGTCACTTAAATTCTCAAACATCTTTTATTCTTATTATTGTTATATTCCATTTGCTCTTGTCTCATTCCGGATGCATATCCCAAGAATGCGCCCTGTCATCCGATGGGGCGGCTGAAACAATCCTTATTATGCAAAGATAGCTGATATAATCAGAAAAAGCGAATAAACAATCAGCGTTTTAAACTATTTTAAAGAGAAATTTAGTTAAATTGCGCACATCCATTTTATGTGTGCAATAAATTGCTGCGATATGTTGTTGGGCTTCGTTTGAAGATAACCTTGTTTTATCTTTAGAAATAATAAAAGTCTATGTTTGTTTGGCGGACAAAAACAAGATTATGTCCCTACCTATGGGTGGAATTGTGATGTTGCCGTTGTTGTGATGCCAAACAAAAAGGCATCCGGTCTGTGAGGACCGGACGCCGTATGATTTTTATGTTTCTTCTGGATTAGAAGTTGAAGAATACACCGAGTTCGAGGTTGGTGTTGTCGATGTTCAGACCAATCTTTTCACCACCGCCGAGGTCGTCGTTATCCTTTGAATAACCGATGTAACCGAGTTTTGCAAGAACGTTAACCTTCTCTGATACAGCGAAAGAAACACCCGGACGAATACCTACACCAAATGTAGAACCTTTCATATCACTTCCGTAAGAATCGAAAATGATACCACCGTCAGCGAAGAAAGAAGCAGCTCCAGCCTTGGCGAATACGTAGCGAGCGTAGGGAGCGATGGTAAATTTGCTTCCGCTTCCTTTTTCAGGCTTGTAACCATTAGGCTTTTCTCCATCCTTAAGAATACCTTCAACGTTAGTGTCGTTCGTAGAAGAGTATCCGAGCTGAATACCAACAGCAAAATTGTCGCTCAACCAGTAACCAGCCTCAGGTTTGATAGAGAATGTTGTAGAAGCCTTAGCATCCTTATCGCCCTTAATAGACTCGAATCCGAGAGATCCACCGACATACACCTGTGCGTTCGCTGCCAATGTAGCAACCATCATGGCTGCCATCAAGAATAACTTTTTCATAATTTTTCCTTTTTTAATTAATAATTGGGTTAAAATTCTTTTGCAAAGGTATAAAATATATTCAAACCGCCAAACTTTTTTACAGGAAAAGTAAAAAAATGTGGCGTTTTATAGACTAAATGGTTAAAAACGTGGTATAAACGTATGGTGTGATAAGGCTGTGCATTTGTAAGAACAATGATTTTATAGTTGCTTTGTTCCCGTTCAGCTACGCCATAGCGGCGGAACAATGGTTTCCTGTTGCTCATTTCCCGCATTACGTAACGAAAGGACAGGGGTGTCATTAATATGCGTTCACTCCACTCATTGTCAGTTCCGTGATCTGCGAGAAGATGATGACGGTCAGATAGAACGTCAGTTCCGTCAGCAGATATACGGCTCTGCAACATTCGAGTGTATATCCGCGCAGCTTTTTGTTGATGATGGTATAGAGGACATACATGACCAAACAGGGTAGGGAGACTATCAGCGGCCAGTCGATGTCCTTATACATTATTATATATACGAAGACCGCCATCGGCAGCAGTCCCTGTGCGGCGAAGCTCAGTCCGGCGAGCAGCGGCATGCGTCTGAACGTCAGTCCGGCTTCGATTTCGTCATTCGTGCGCAAGTGGGGCATCATGACGGACAGCTGGCCGGCAAGCATTTTTGCGTATGGATCGGCGGCCATGATCGTTATGGCGGCCAGTCCCGGTGGTAGCGAGCAGAGAACAGTGAAGACCATCAGCTCGTAGAGGACCACGGCGACTACGCCTTGGCTTCCGGCCATAGGACATTTTATCAGTTCTAAAACCATGTCTGGGTCTTCTGATTTGCTTGCCACGCCGTCGACGAAACAGCGCAGACCTTCTTCGTTGGCTGCTCCCGTTATCAGTGCGCGTACGACCATGGCCAGTGCTACGGCGACGGGATAGGGTAGGGGGAATGAGGCGAGATAGAGCACGGCGGCTGTCAGTCCACCGGTCACCCATCCGGTCAGCGGCCAATTTTCCATCAGATAAAGGGGTGTGTTGCCTCTGGGGCTGTAGAGCCGGCATACGGGCAGGGCGGTGAAAAAGACGAAGGCCGCCAGAATGCGGTCATACCATCGGGCTGTGCTTTTGTTCAGAGGTACTCTCATTATTACAGGTCTTGTTTTTAGTTATGCCGTCCGGACTTTTTTTGATTCTGTCTTGCGGCTATGATTTATATTTGTCCGCAAAGTTAGTTCTTTTTTTACATACGGCCAAGCCGTTGGTCATATTTTTTTGTTCATCCGGCATTTGGAGTGATACAGTCAGCGGAGGAGCATGCGGCAGTGTCACTCCAAATGCCGGAAGAACCTTATTTATCATGCGTGGCCATGAATCATTTTCGGGGCATAACGGATGGCCGGTATATGTCGCCGGAGTTTTGTTTCATATCTTTTTGCTTTATAATTTAAAAATTTAATACGCCAAAATGACTGTTTTCTGTAAATCTGTTATTAAATATTGTGCTTACATAAAATGTTTGGCAGGCTGAAAGATATTTGCTTACTTTGCAATCAGAAAACAGTCAGCGGCGACCGGATCTCGAAAGGCTGGGACCGGAGGACGATGACGACCTGAGAGAGAACAGGTAATAGTGATTACATATATAATAGTAGTTTTACAATTTAAAAAGTTAGTAGTATGAAAAAGCAATTATTGGCGCTTGCAGTCGCAACAATGGCGGCACAGGCAGTGACAGCTCAAACCTTAGCGGAGAGCAAGTTAACGGACAACTGGTACATCGGTATCAACGGTGGAATGAATGCAAAGACGACCCACACGTCGCTCTTCAAAAATCTCAACCCGTCGGCCGGCCTGCGCATAGGCCGTAACATCACACCTGTGTTCGGTGTGGCAGCCGAGGGTGAAGCCTACTTCAACAACCGCGGCAGTGAAGCACGTCCCTTGGGAACGTTCGTCAAGGGTATCAATGTCTCGCTTCTCGGTACGACCAATTTCAGCAATCTCTTCGGCGGATATATAGGACGTCCACGCGTCTTTGAAGTTGTCGGTGTCTACGGAATCGGCTGGGGCCATGCTTTCAGCACAGCTTCAAACACTCCTCCCCGCAAGAACGCCATGACCTCGAAACTGGGTCTTGACCTGACGTTCAACCTCGGCGAGGCCCGTGCATGGCAGATATATGTGGAGCCGAACATCACCTACGGCATGAACATGGACGGCGACCGGACCCAGTTCAATTCCAACAACTCGGCGCTGGGAGTGCTGGTCGGTGTCAACTATAAGCTGGGCAACAGCAACGGAACCCACAACTTTGCGCTTGCCGAACTGCGTGACCAGGGAGAAATCGACGCTCTCAACGACCGCATCAACGAGCTGCGAGGTGACGTAGAGGCCCGCGACGTCGAGATAGCCGCCGCCGCCCGCACCATCGGAGACCTTGAGACCCGTCTGCGCAACCAGAAGCCGGTCATCGTCAACGAGACCAAGACGACGAACGTGCTCCAGCCTTCTGTCATCTTCCGTCAGGGAAAGAGCACCATCGACGCGGCCCAGTATGCGAGCATCTCAATGATTGCAACGTATATGAAGAATCATAAGGACTCGAAGATTCTCATCAAGGGATATGCTTCTCCGGAGGGCAGCATGGAACTCAATCAGCGTCTGTCCGAGGCTCGTGCCACAGCTGTCAAGAATGCTCTTGTCAAGCGCTACGGCATTCCGGCTTCACGTCTGACGACGCAGGGCATGGGTGCGACGGACAAGATGTTTGACGAGTTGGACTTCAACAGAGTGGTGGTATTCATAGATACGACGAAATAAAAGTGTTTGCATACTACTCTTGATCGGTGCTCCTGCTGTCCCCACGTGGCAGCGGGGGCACTTTCTTTTTGAATTTTGAGTTAGGAGTTAGGAATTGGAGGGTGTGGTTCTGCAACACCCTCCAATTCCTAACTCCTAACTCAAAATTCAAAAAAATAT
>USFX01000023.1 GCA_900553965.1 uncultured Prevotella sp. | reverse complement strand
TCGGACAGGCCGACTTCTGCGGCCGGACATTCCGCGTGGCCCCCGGAGTGCTCATTCCGCGGCCCGAAACGGAAGAGCTGTGCGCATGGATAACGGAGGAAGCAGCCACAAGAGAGCGGCGCGGTGAGGGCGGCGGAAAAGCCTCGACAGCCATACTCGACATCGGGACGGGCAGCGGCTGCATAGGCGTGACGCTCGCCCTCGACATCAGCGGCGCCAGCGTGACGGCATGGGACATATCGGAGGAGGCTCTCACCATAGCCCGCCGCAACGCCGCGGAGCTCCGCGCCGGCGTAACGATGGAGCGGCAGGACGCGCTGCGGCCGCCACAGGACGGGCGGCGGTGGGACATCATCGTGAGCAATCCGCCGTATGTCTGCCGCCGGGAGAGCGCCGCAATGGAGCGCAACGTGCTTGAACATGAGCCCCACACGGCCCTGTTCGTGCCCGATGATGACCCGCTGCTGTTCTACCGCGCCATAGCCAGCTATGCCCGCGGGACGCTACGCGAGGGCGGCCGGCTGTTCCTTGAGATAAATCCGCTATACGCAGGAGACATGCGCGTGATGCTCCGCGACGCGGGGTTCGCATCCGTCGAGACGAGGCGCGACTGCTTCGGGAAGGAAAGGATGATGAGGGCCGGGCTTCTGGCATGACACACAAAACACCTAAATCACCGGAAATGGCAAACAACAGGATTACGGAACGGGAGGCTCTGCTGCGTCTGTCCACGCTCTGCTCACAGGCCGAGCATTGCGCCCATGAGATGGCGGAGAAGATGCAACGCTGGGGACTGACCGAGGAGGAACAGGCGCGGGTGATGGAACGCCTGACGAAGGACAGGTTCATTGACGACGAACGCTTTGCACGGGTCTTCGCACTGGACAAAATCAGATATAACAAATGGGGACGGCGCAAGGTCGAACAGGCGCTGTGGCTCAAGCGCATCGACGCCGACATACGGCGCCGCGTGCTCGACGGCATTGACGAGGAGGAATATATGGCCGTCCTGCGGCCGCTGCTAAAGAGCAAACGGCGTAGCACACGCGCCGCCGACAGCCGCGAGATGACCATGAAACTGATGCGCTTCGCCATGGGACGGGGCTTCGGCATGGACGAGATCAGGGCCTGTCTCGGTTGCGACGACGACCTGACGGACGGCTGCTGCGGCACGGACGACGACGGATTCTAAAGGCTTTCATGTCTGAACGGCCACCACACCTTATTATATATAATGAACATCCCGCTGCTCTCACGCCTTCACGACACGCTCTATCCCCACCGCTGCCTGACCTGCGGAATGAGGCTCGGTCCGCATGAGCCTCTTGTCTGCGGCGTATGCAACATGCACCTGCCGCGCACGGACCATCCGCTGATGCCCCGTGACAACGAGATGGTCCGCATGTTATGGGGTCATGTCATCCCCGAACGGGCCGCGGCTTTCCTACATCACTATCCCCACTCGGAGAGCGGCATGCTCATATACGTCATCAAATACGGCGGCGGAAAGTCCGTGGCCTTCACTCTCGGGCGGATGGCCGCCGAGGAATTCATGCCTCACGGCTTCTTCGACGGCATCGACCTCATCGTCCCCGTACCGCTGTCACGTGACCGCGAACGCCAGCGGGGGTACAACCAGAGCATCGCCATAGCCCGAGGCATCGCCGAAGTGACGGGAATAGCCGTCGGCAAGGACGTTATGGAGCGCACGGCGTTCGCCCGCACACAGACAGCGCTTCACCAGCAGGAACGCCACGAGAACGTCGCCGGCGTCTTCCGCGTGACAGACGCCGCTTTGATCAGCGGCCGCCACGTACTCATCGTGGACGATGTGATCACGACAGGAGCCACCATGGCTGCCTGCGGAAAGGCTGTCATGACCGCCGGAGCAACCCGCGTGAGCTTTATGGCAATAGGTATGAGCGGCAGTTAAATACTTTTAACCATCCCGTCAACAGGCATTTGACAAAGTATTCATACCTTTGCGGACAGTTATAAGACATCGGACAATAAGTTATAAACCTCAAAGATAAGGTAACAATGAAACCAATCAGCAAAACATTCGCGTCGAAACTGCTCGACGTCAAGGCTATAAAATTGCAGCCAAAGAATCCTTTCACATGGGCCTCCGGCTGGAAATCGCCTTTCTATTGCGACAACCGCAAGACCCTCTCCTACCCCCAGTTGCGTGATTTCGTGAAGCTCTCGCTCTGCCACGCCATCCTGGAAAACTTCCCCGAGGCTGACGCCGTGGCCGGTGTGGCTACCGGAGCGATTGCTCAAGGAGCCCTCGTCGCCGACGAGCTGTCACTCCCGTTCGTCTACGTACGCAGCAAACCGAAGGACCACGGACTGGAAAACCTCATCGAGGGAGACCTCCGCACGGGTGCAAAGGTCGTCGTCGTGGAAGACCTCATCTCCACCGGCGGAAGCAGCCTCAAGGCCGTTGACGCCCTGAGGAACTACGGTTGTGAGGTTGTCGGCATGGTGGCTTCATACACCTATGGCTTCCCCGTGGCCGCCGAGGCATTCAGCAAAGCCGGCGTCCGCCTCGTGACGCTGACCGACTATGAGAGCGTTGTGGAACAGGCCGTCGAGACCGGATATATCAGCAAGGAGGATGTTGAAGTCCTCAACGAATGGCGCGCCAATCCGGCTGAGTGGAACATCTAAAATCAGGAGTTTTGAATTACGGATTAGGAGTTGTCGGCCGACAACTCCTAACTCGTAATTCGTAATTCAGAATTAAACATGAGTAAGTTTGAAAGCAGCATAAAACAGATTCCATATTCCCAGAAAGCCGTCTACGACAGCATCAGCAACCTGGAGAATCTGGAACGAGTGCGCGACCGCGTGCCCGAAGACAAGGTGAAGGACTTCCGCTTCGACCACGACTCGGTCAGCGTGAACGTTCCCCCCGTCGGCGAATTGCGCCTGCGAATCATCAACCGCGAAGAACCGAAGTGCGTGAAGTTTGAGACCGAGCAGTCGCCCATCCCCTTCTATCTGTGGATTCAGGTTCTGCCCGTCACCGAAACGACATGCAAGATGAAGGTCACGGTGGAGGCGGAGCTGAACATGTTCATCCGCGGAATGGTCTCCGGACCGCTTCAGGACGGCGTCGAGAAGATTGCCGACGCGCTGGCCATGGTGCCGTATGAATGAGAAGCGTGCGCAGCAACCGCATAAAGGGACAACATTAAACGCCGATGGCAGCATAAAATAGAGACATATTTTATGCTGCCATCGGCGTTTTTATACTTCCATTTGCTTCATTTCCGCCCGAAATCGGCCGGCACTTCGCCCCACTTCTGCGTCTCCCACTTTATGATGGGCGTGGTGTAGCGGTGCGTGGCGAGCCAATGTTCGGCCCGGGCGATGACGTTATAGAGTTCCGCGGTCTGCGGAGTGAGCTCAAGTTTGGTCTTACATTTTCGCTTGTTCACCCACAGTATGGCGTTGTAGCTGTCGGAATAGATGGCCTTTTTGATGCCGCGCTGCTCCATAAGGGCCAGTGCGTGGACGATGGCGAGGAACTCACCGATGTTGTTCGTGCCGCGGACGGGACCGAAATGGAACACCTGCTCGCCCGTCGCGAGGTCTATTCCGCGATATTCCATCGGCCCGGGATTGCCCGAACAGGCGGCATCCACGGCCCAAGCGTCGGCCCTCACGTCGGGCGGAAGCGGCAGAACAGTGTCGTTACGGTAATCCGGTGGATTGACTAACATAATCGGAACTGAGTATTCTACATTCTTTCCGGCACCTCGATTCCGAGCAGCGACATGCCGTTACGGATAATCTTGGCGACGTTGCGGGCCAGCACGAGGCGCATCTGCTTCTTCTGCTCGTCCTCCTCACGCAGGATGCTGTAGTCGTGATAGAACTGGTTGAACTCCTTGGTCAGCTCGTAGCAGTAGTTCGCGATGCCGCTCGGGCTGTAGTCCTTGCCGGCCTGTTCCACTGCTGCGCCATAGTCGTTCATCTTCTGGATGAGCGCAATCTCCTTGTCGTTGAGCTGCGTTCCGGCCGCGATGGCGCCGTCGGTCTCAGCCTTGCGCAGGATGCTGCGGATGCGGGCATGGGTATATTGGATGAACGGGCCGGTGTTGCCGTTGAAGTCGATGGACTCCTCGGGGTTGAAGAGCATGTTCTTGCGGGCGTCAACCTTGAGGATGAAGTATTTCAACGCGCCCATTCCCACGATGCGGGCGATTTCAGAGCGCTCCTCTTCCGTCATGTCGTCGAACTTTCCGGCCTCCTCGCTCGTACGGCGGGCGTCGGCCACCATGAGCGCCATCAGGTCGTCGGCGTCGACCACCGTGCCCTCGCGGCTCTTCATCTTGCCGTTGGGCAGCTCGACCATGCCATAGGAGAAGTGGACAAGCTCGCGTCCCCACTTGAAGCCGAGACGGTCGAGCAGGATGGAAAGCACCTGGAAGTGGTAGTTCTGCTCGTTGCCGACGACGTATATCATCTTGTCGATGGGGAAATCCTTGAAGCGCATCTCGGCCGTGCCGATGTCCTGCGTCATATATACCGACGTGCCGTCGGAGCGCAGCAGCAGCTTCTGGTCGAGTCCCTCGTCGGTCAGGTCGGCCCACACGCTGTTGTCGTCCTTGCGGAAGAAGAGTCCTTTCTCCAGTCCCTCCTCCACCTTGGCCTTGCCGCGGAGGTATGTCTCGCTCTCATAGTATATCTTGTCGAAGCCGACACCCATCGCCTTGTATGTCTCGTCGAAACCGGCGTAGACCCAGTCGTTCATGCGCTTCCACAGGGCGCGCACCTCGGGGTCGTTCTGCTCCCACTTGACGAGCATGTCGTGGGCCTCCTTTATCAGCGGTGCCTCTTCCTTGGCCTTCTTCTCCGCAGCCTCTTCGTCCATGCCGTCGGCTATGTATTCAGCCATAAGAGCCTTGACCTCCTCGCGGTAATGCTTGTCGAAAGCGACGTAGTAGTCACCTATCAGGTGGTCGCCCTTCTTGCCGCTTGTCTCGGGCGTCTCGCCGTTGCCGTATTTCAGCCATGCCAGCATTGACTTGCAGATATGTATTCCGCGGTCGTTGACGATGTTCGTCTTGACCACGCGGTTGCCGTTGGCCTCCATTATCTGGGCCAGCGACCAGCCGAGAAGGTTGTTCCTGACGTGTCCCAGATGGAGCGGTTTGTTGGTGTTGGGCGACGAATATTCAATCATCACCAGCGGGCTTTCGTCCGTTGCCTGACGGTGGCCGAAGTTCTCGTCGGCGTCGATGTCGGCCAACAGGGAGAGCCATGCGGCCGGCGCAACGACGATATTGAGGAATCCTTTCACGACGTTGAACGCCGCCACGGCCTCACAGTTTGCTGCGAGATATTCACCGATTTCCTGCGCCGTGTCCTCCGGCTTCTTCCGTGACATCTTCAGGAAGGGGAACACGACGAGCGTCAAATTGCCCTCAAACTCGCGCTTGGTCTTCTGCAGCTGCACCATCTTCTCGGGCACATCAACCCCGTAGAGAGCCTTGACGCCCTCTATCACGGCACTGCAAATCATGCTTTCTATCTTCATATCGTTTGGTATATACCTTATTATATAATATTGCTTAGCAGGTGCAAAGATAGTGGAAACCGCGGGAAGAACAAAACAAAGTCGTTTGTTTTTTCTTCCCGCGGTTTCCACTATTCCGTCCGCAGCCTGTTCCATTGTCTATTGATCCATGTCCCGGAACAACGACAGACCGCAGATTTCCGGCCACAGGCCGCTCATTTGTCATTCATTCACCGTCGCTTTCCCTGTAATTCCGGGACAAATCGGCAAAAAAATCATGTCCGAGTATACGCGATATGTTCATCAGCAGCTCTACGCTCATATCCGAGCGCTTAAAGATGTGATATACATTCGAACGTTCGCATGGTATCTGGGACGCAAGCCAGCATACGGTCTTTCCTTTCGTTAGTAGAACCTCTTTTATTCTTTCTCCTATGTGCATCTTGTGTGTGGTTTGTTGTGTTCGTTTGCAAAGATAGTGCAAATGAGCGCAATGTGAACTTGTTCACAGATTGCCGAGTGCAACCTATCTTATGCAAAGATAAGAAAATTACACAACTTCCGTTTTTACCCCCCCGATTTAATATACGTTAACTATTTTAACCTATAAAAGCAATCACCTTATGACGTAGGGTGTTCAAAATCGCAGAAGAAATGCGACTGAATATGAGTGCGCCACCATACCCTCCGGGGCGCAACCATAAATGGGCGCCATTATTGACGCATATTTTAATTCCATTCTGAACACAAAGGATAATATAAGAGGCTTCCTGCGATTATCACTCAAAATGTCGGAAGCCATTTATATTATCCCCTGTGTCTCCGCGTCCATGCGTTCAAAATAGGAAACAATTGCTGTTATCTGCTTACAGTTCCATTATCCCCTATCTGACCACTACTTTCTTTCCGTCAACGACATATATTCCGGCGGAAAGGGCATTGATGTCCGTGACTTTCACACGGCGGCCGTCAATAGTATAGATTCCGCGACGGGCAGTATTCCCTATGGAAGAATTGTCGGCAATGACACTCTCGATGCCCGTCACACCACCGTCTTCGCAGACATTGATGCGCGGAGCGGCCTTGCCCTCGCTGACGCCCGCCAGCGCGAGATAGCTGCGGAACGGCCCTATCTGACAGTTGTTGCCGAGAATACCGAGATAGTTGTCCGGATTATCAGCGTCCGGATTGCCGACAAAATAACCGTAGTAGACAACGTCAGATGACTCCGGTTTGAGTTCCTTCTGATAAACATAATTGCCGTGCATGGCCATTAGGCCGCTCGTCACCGGCGTCATCGCCGCAGTCGACGACAGCGTCACGTTCTCCAAGTCCTTGAACAACTCAGCACCGTCGTCGGCCGAAAGACAGATGACGTATGGCGTGTTGGCCTCAAAAGTCTCCGCGGAAGAAAACGTCACGCTCTCACGCTTCGTTCCATTTCCCGGCTCTGGCGTCGTTCCGCCGTTTTTTGTTTCACCGTCGTTATCTTTATCGCCATTACCATTACCACCGTTACCGTCATCATCTTTGTTTTCATCGCCCGTCGTGCTCCCGTCGTCATATTTCGTCATGCGCAACAGGCTCATGCCTTTAGTCCTCAGCACCGTTGTCTGTTCCTTTGTGAGCGTGATGGGGAGCACGACCGTGCTCTTCTGACCAGCGGCGAAATGACGATTGTAGCTGAACTTCTCAGCCACCGCATTGTCACACAAGAACTCAAAGACCGGATTTTTCTCATAGTCGTCCGACAGCACCATTTCCTTGCACCGCCAAACGCCATTCTCGTCCTTGACAAAGACATTGGTCTCATTGTCCACCTGATCGCCAGAGGCCGCAAACACCATCGTGTTTGCTCCCTCCGGAATCCTCAGCCGTCCCAGTCCCGTCGACGTACAGCGGCTGAGGTCGATGCTAACGATGGTCGACTTGTCTTTCTCTTCCTCATATTTTCCGGCTTTATTATAGGTAGCCACGTCGTTCACAAGCTCCGCCGCCTCAACAGCCTCCAGCTCACCGCGAGCCGTCACGCGAGCGCCTTTCGAGTCATAGCAGCCCAGCGATTCATCGCCTATGACGCCGGCAGGATAGGTCTTGGTCAGAGGAGCAAAACCGTTACTGCTGCTGACCAGCACCTGATTGGTCAGATTGACCTTAAAAGTCTCGCCCACGGACGGCGTAAACCCGCTCTCAGGTATCACCGGCACAAACACCACCGGACCGGCCTCGCGACATATATAGGACGTGGACCAAATCACGAGGCGCAGCGTCCGCTCCGAACGCAGGGCAGTCGTGAAAGCCACATACTCATAGGCACCGTTAGCCCTGACCGTCTTCCAGCCTCTGCCATCCGGAACAAAACCGAACCGCGAAGGAATGGTCACGTCAAACTGCATCGCGCCAATATCCCATATATCACCGTCATCCTCCGGCTGCATATCATTGCTGTCAAAATCCATCCTTATCTCAACGCCCCAGCTGCCATGCACGTCCGAATAGCAGAGGTCTGATATGGTCAGCACGCCACCGGCACGGCACATCAGAACCGCCGCGGTCAGGCATATAGTCATCAATATCTTCTTCATAGTCATCATCAGTTACCGTTTGTCATCATTAGTATTATCTCCATCACGTCGGCCGCATCGATACGTCCGTCACCATTGACATCGGCATTGTCCTTCACGATATTGCTTTCATCACCGTCAGCCACATAGCGCGACAGACGCTCCACGTCCTCGAAACCGGTATGTCCGTCTCCGTCAACATCACCGGGTATTCTATCCTGCGAACCCATAAGCATAAGAGCCTCACCAATGACTTTCGACTCGTCTATCTTAACGATGTCTCCCAGCGAGGAAGATTCCACATCATAATCCGTAACAAGCCACAGACGATGATTGACACGCCGCTCGGGATTCAAGAACAATTCAATTTCTGATGAACCGCCGGCCGCAATGACAGCACCGGTCTGCATAACAAACTTAACTTCCGACTCATCCACAGGCTGAGCCAAGAAATACAGCGTTCTATTACATTCTCCATTGCCACGATTCGACACTGTTGCCTTTATCGTCTGCCAGTTACCGACAGAAGGAGAAACAGGCATCTCAAAATGAGTAACCGACAATTCTGTTTGGGGATAAAGTTCAAGATTAGCCGTACCGGAAGCATCAACCTTAGCAAGAACGTATGTCACATCCGGGTTCTGGTCATTAAGCCACTGGGATGTTCCAGATATGCGGGAAACGGGATATATCTTATAAGTTCCTGAGGGAAGATGCAAACGCGATACATCACATGCCACTCCAACTCCACTTCCACAGACCCGCACACCAATAGAGCCATAATCAACAATCGTGTAAAGGCTGCCATCCTTCATATCCGTAACCTCTAATGCGATATCGAATGAAGCTATCTTTCCTGACAAATTGAACCAAGTAGCCAAAATAAATGTTCCATCTATTCCAAGATCCTCTGTCGACATTCTATCTTCCATCCCTGCCGACACCACAGGGTTAGACATACCAGGAGGCTGTACTCCAATAATAGCAGCCTGTCCCATGCTATATCCGTCTGGTGTCGAACTGGCTCCCGTTCCTGAAGTACTATACGGATTGAGCACTGCAATAGCAAAATAGCCGTCACACAAGCCACCCCAGCCCCAATTTACATGATAATACTCATTGCCGTCATGTCCGTCGATGACAAACTGATGGCCGCCACCAGTAGACTGTGCTCCATATATCACCGGACGGTTGCAAGCCAGCTCATTATATATCAATGCGTCCCATTCCGCGATTGAATAGCGGGAACGTTCCGCCCTATATATATTCTCGTCATATCCGAAATAGTCTCTCAATGCAGGAGCGATATAGGCATCAGAAGTTCCAGAAGCATTAATGCCGTAGTTCATCCTTACAGATGTTCCGACCATACTCATAAGGTTACCAACACCCCAACCTGCTTCTGACGCAACCGAATAAAACTCATTTAAAGTACAACCGGTATAATCAAGTGCTCCATAACTTTTATAGGTATCAGACATGCCATCCCAGTCTATTGACGTGCCAGCAGATATGCCATCCATTGAAAGCCCATCTGAAGTTGTATAAGCAGGAATATCTGCCATAACCGTTGATGGCCAACGATGATAATACATCACCTGAGCAATAGCCGTAGCCACGCACCCCGTAGCACAAAACACATATCGCTCATCACCTTTTTCGTCCGTGTATGTTCCGACGGGACAACTGATATTATAAGGTAATCCTTGATTCCACTTTGATTTCAGCAACGGCTGAATGGCATGGAACTCGGGGATTTTCTGAATCACTCCGTCCGCGTTTCCTCCATCAAGTCCCGGAGCCTTAGTCCGGCTGTCCGAGGTCTGATATTTCTCTGTCACGCCCATCGAATCCAGCGCCTCAATCTCGTCGGCATATCCCTGCAGCCACGCCCTCATGTTCTCGGGAATGCTGTCAGGATTGTAGCTGCCCGTGAGCGAATAGCCAAGCACAGGAACGGTGCGGTCGTCGCCCGAGACGATGACATAGCGGCCGCCGTCGGCATTGAAAACATAATAACAGGCAGCATCCGCCGCATTGGGCGCATTGCGCCGCGGAGCACGTGCCGCCATCGTAGCGCGGTTCATGGTCAGCCCCTTGCCCTGCAGGAAAGCTGCTGCCGTCCTCATTGCCGCCTCACGGCCGACACCTTCGGCCTGAGCAAGCATGGAGCACAGGACGGCTATGACAATCAATAATCCTTTTCTCATATTATTATTTCTTTTCTTCGTTGTCTCATTTCTGCTTTGCGGCCGGCCGTACCACCTTACGCCCGTTCACGACATAGACACCGGACGGAAGCTCGTCAACAGTGGCGGCATTGACACGGCGGCCGTCAACGGTATAGATCTTCAAAGGAGCAGCCGGACCGGAAGCACCGCCGCGGATGTCCTCAATGGCCGTGATGTCGCCGCCGTCGGCCTTAATCGTTATCCTCGGGGCAGCCTTCGCCTCGCTGACGCCCGCCAGTTCGAGATAGCAGCGGAATGGCCCGAGGCGGCCCGTATTGCCGATTTTCACGAAATCGCCGGTCGTGACATCGTAGCCGTAGCGGAACAGTCCCGGCTCAGAACTGATGAGACGGTAGTCATAGTTGCCGTACATCGACAGACGCCCAGCCGACGGAACCGTCGTGACGGCAGTAGCCTCGACAGACAGGTTCGAAAGGCCGGCGAACACCTGCGACGCCGACGACGGACGGACGAAATAAGGCACGTTGGCCTCAAACGAACCGGACGTGGCGTATGTCACCTGCGACAGTTCCTCGTCATAGCCGGCGAGACGGGCAAGTTCAACGCCTGACGCCGTCATGGCCTCAACCTGTTCACGGCTGAGCGTGACGGGAAGCATGACCGTGCTCCACTGACCGGCGGGGAAAGTGCGGTCAAAGGTGAAGCTACGGGCAACGGCCTCGCGGCCCTCGGGCATCTCGAACGACAGTCCGTCGTCGTGGAGCACAAGCTCCGGACACTCCCACTGGCCGGTCTCTTCGTTTTCACAGAAGACATTCTCCGTGTTCTGAATCTGACCGGGGAAACCACAGAAGAAAAGGGCGTTGGGGTTCTTCGGCTTGAACGTGATGGTTCCGTAGTAGAGGAACCGGGTCATGTCAACCGTAACGACGCGGTCGTTGGTGGCAAGGTCCTCGTTCACGGCGCGCACGTCCTCGTATAGCGCATCCTCACTGGGATAATATCCCAAGGCATACATGGCCACGTGGTTGCCCTTGGAATCGTAGCAGACGAGCGTCTCGTCGTTGACGATACCGTCGGGATAGACCGATTTCACCTCGTCGCCATCTATATATGTCAGCACCTGATTGGTCAGATTGGCCTTCAGGCTGGCCGGCATGACGGCCGTGTCGTCGGCTCTGTCGAGGGCAACGAAGATTACGTCACCCTCAGCTCCGTTGAACACGGTGTTCTCCACGGAATAGACGACGAGGCGCAACGTTCCGTTTGAACGGACCGAGGCGGCACACGTATGGGAATAGCTCACCTGTCCGCCCAGTCCTGACGTCGACGGCACACGCGAGGTGAACGCCGTCAGAAGTGTCTCGCCGGAAGTGACAAACTCAAAATCGGCCGGGATGGCCACGTCACACTGGAAAGCATTGACCGGCGCTCCGTCGTTCGTGATGCCGATATTTATGCCCCAATAGCCATAGCCGTCGTTATAGTAAATCTCTGATACCGTCATCGACAGTGCGGCGGAGGCACGGCTGAGCCCTAATACGGCCGCAATCAGAAGGAGAAATATCTTGTTCAAAGCTGAAAGTTTAAAATTACAAGTTTAAAGTTACAAGTCTCTCACTCATTGGTTATCATCCGCGCCAGCTCCACGACGTCGGCCACGGTGATGCGTCCGTCGCCATTGATGTCGGCATTCTCCGTCCTGACGCCCGTCGGGTCGCTGTCGGAGATATATTTCGACAGCAGCGTGATGTCGGTCACGTTGACACGGCCGTCACCGTTGATGTCGCCGAGGATGCCGGGTTGGGGAGCAGCCACGTCAATGACATGCTGGCTGATGAGATGGTCGAGGTCTTCGTGTGAGGTGGCCAGCCAGAAATAGTATGTTCCAGCCTCATCGGGAGTGAACCAGAAGTCCACGTCAAGGGTCTCGCCCGCGGCGATGTTGACCTGATTATATCCCATACCGATCCAAACCGTGCTCTCCAGCTCCACTTTCGTCTCCGAGGCATGGAAGAGACAGAGCGGACCGCTGTAGTCGTCACCGTTGTTCCGGATGGTGGCGCTGAAACGGAACTCCTCGTTGACCACAGGGTCGTTGTACGGCGAGATGGAAACGACTTCAAGGTCGACAACGGGGTCTTTCTTGCCCTCACCGACCGTCAATACGCATCGGCCGATGATATTGCTGCAAGCCTCATCTGTCGAGACCATGATGTCATAGTCGGTCTCTTCGCCCGGTGTGAAGTATATCTCCATCTCACATGAGCTTCCCTCGGGGATGGCCGCTCCCACTTTCTGGACGAGCACGGGCGATTCGTCCGAGGCGGAAGAGGCAAAAACATAGAGTTTTCCGTTATACTCCTCACCGTTGTTGACGACGGTGGCCTTAATCGTCTGCTCAACGTTCACCTGAGGATTTTCCGGCAGGACAAACGATGTGGCTTCAAGATTGATCACGGGGTGCTGCTCCACGGCAATGTCACCGTCGTCACCGATAGTCACAAGAACATAGCGGTCCATGTTCCACGAGATTGACCCGTTCAGGATGTCCTGTATGCTGTTCTTCACACCGATGGCATAAATCTTGTATGTTCCCGGGCTGAGATTACATTTTGTCAGGTCCAAAGTCATTCCTCTATATCCATAGTTCGGCGGCAGCGATTCTGTCTCAAAATAACCGAGGAGCTTCAGGCTGTTTGAGGCGTCCATGGAGAAGAAACCGAAATAGAAGACACTCTCCGTCTCCGTATAGTTCCATATATCACATACAATCATGTGACCGTCCTCAACATGCAGATTGTCTATCGTCATCTGGTTTGCCCACGGCGACGGATTTACAGGCGAGGGCATGCCGGGCGGCTGAACACCGACCACGGCTTGCTGGTCCATCGAATAGCCGTCAGAGGAACTGCTGGCTCCCGCCCCCTCCGTGCTGTGGGGATTGAGCACGGAAATTGCGAAATAGCCGTCGCATGAACCGCTCCATCCCCAGTTGACGTGGAAAAGTTCGTTGCCGTCATATCCGTCGATGACAAACTCATGACCACCGCCGTTCGACTGGGCACCGTAGATGACTGGCCGGTTGTTCGTCAGTTCCTGAAGAAGAAGGGAGTTCCACTGGCTGATGGTATAGTCGCACCGGTTGGCCGTATGGAGATTGGCGTCATAGCCGAAATATGTTTTCAGCGCCGGAGCAATGTCATTATGATAGGCACCCGAGCCGCTTGAATAGGCCGTATAGTCCATTTGGACAGAAACGCCGCAATAGTGCATAAGGTCTGCCACGGCCTGACATGAAGCCGAAGACATGTTCTGATAATTGCTGTAGTCGTCGGCCATATTCGCCCAGTCAATAGCGGAGCCGGCCGCAATACCTGACACATTGATGCCAACGGTGCGGGTTGTATATGACGGCATGGCGGCAAACGTGGCATCAGGATATTTGTGATAGTTGATGACCTGAGCCATCGCCGTGGCGACACATCCTGTATATGTGTAATACTGGTAAGAACCGATGGTCTGTATCGGAGTTTCAAGACAATAAGGAATAGCCTGATCCCATGTCGACGTGAGCAACGGCGCGATGGCATTGTTGCTCATCTGCGAAGCCGGCCGCGCAACATTTCCGTCCTGTGACGGTTGGCCGGAAGCGTCCGGCGCTTCATATTTGGCCGTAACGCCCAGCGAGTCAAGTGCTTCTATCTGGTCGGCATAGCCCTGAAGCCACGCCCGCATATTCGCGGGAATGTTGTCAGGGTCGTAGCTTCCCATGAGCGAATAGCCGAGGATGGGAACTGTACGGTCGTCACCCGAGACGATGACATAACCGCGGTCTGCGTTGAACACGTAATAGCATGCCTCCTGCTGCTGTCCTGCCTTGCGGCGCGGCGCACTGACGACGGCATCCGTCTGACGTGATATTCCGACGCCCTTGGTCTTCAGAAAAGCGCGCGCTTTCTCCAAAGCCGCCTCACGGCTGACGCCCTCGGCCTGGGCCAGGACGGAGCACAGAATAGCTATGACAATCAATAATCCTTTTCTCATATTTACTTCTGTCTTTCTTCGTTTGCATTTATATCTGCCACTGCTTCATGTCAGATAGGACATTTGACATTCCCTCCATTGCATCTAAAACCTCATTCCTCAGATTTATCCCCTTGGAGAGCCAAGTGGGGCTTTACTTCTCCGGTTTTCCCAAAATCACGTCGTCCTTGCCGTCGTCGGGAAGCGTTTCACCGTGGTCGTCGTCTTCTGGTTGTGACGGCAGCGTAGTCCGATAGATGCTGAGCTTGCCGGACTTGAAGACGACATGTCCGCGGGGATCGGTGCGCACAATGGTTGTATCGGCGAGACCGTCATGACGGCCTTTCAGGGTTATCTCAAAAACTGCCGGCAACTGGTCGCTGAACGCCTGGGGCGTGATGACGGCACAACAGGCGACGTCCACGGTGTCACGGTCGGCCGCGGCGACACCCTTCGTGCGGGCCATCGTAACGGCCGACGGTGCTGAACGGTGATATCCGTAGAACGTTCCGCCGCCACCCGACTCACTGGCGTTTTGGGCCTCGGCGGTCAGCATGGGCAGCAGCGTCTCTTCCATAGAGACATTGCGCATACGGACGATTATGCTGTCGGAACGCATTTCGGGCGTATTGGCAACGCGGACATACAGCCGGACGTTGGTCATGACGTGGCGGAAACCGAGTGTCATCGGGACATTCTCTGCCTCGCGGGCCGGGATGCCGACCGTAGGGATGCCGAAGAGGATGTCCGTCTGGCGCATGGCCTCGTCGAGGTTCTGGTCGGGATGGACGGTGATGGGGAGTCCGCTCTTCAGATTGTCGTATGTCATGTCCTCACGATAGGGGGAGTATGCCATGACGGCCACACGGTCGCTGGTGTGCAGCGGATAGATAAATCCGAGCCCGTCGACGCGTGTGATACTTCCGTCGGCGTTTATCCGGGCACGTATGTTCTCATAACCGTATGTCCGGCCGTCACGATAGGCGTCAGCAATGAGCTGGGCCTCGCGGTCAGTATAGCCGTCCACAACGGCCGGGACGTCAGACGCCACGGCTGCCATGTCGGGAGCGGCGATGTCTGTGCGGCCTCCCTCACCATACGGACGGTCTGACGCGGCCAGCCATTCGGCGTATGAGTTTTCCTTTAGTATGAAGATGCCGATTTCCGTTCCCTCAGCAAAAGTATTGTTCTGAAAATCAAGATTTGTGCTGCGCGTACCGTCAGTGGCAGGGCCTATGCTTACCCCGCCACCAACGGAAAGCCGCAGCTGACGCACCCCGGACAACGCCTCTGCATCGTCCGAAGGAAGTTCAGTGAATGTGCTGTCAGTGGAACACGCCGCAAAGGCGAGCGCCACGACAGACATTGCTACGGATGTTTTAAGAGTATTTATGTTCATATTTGGTATGTTCCTTGTGAAGTCAATATAAATATGTTTAGAAACTATCTGCGGATGCCCATTTTACGACGGTAGGTGGGATTGTCCAACATTGTATAATTACTATTTGTAGGGTCCAATTGCCCAAGCATCTCCCAATATTTACGAAGAGCTCTGTATTGTTCATTTCTCACATAATATATGACAAGATATTCAACTGCTTGCGTCAAACACTTTTGGGGATATTTACCTAATCCTTCTTTTGAATAGAATAAATTAACGACCTCTTCGGCATCACCAACCCATATCCAATCTTTCAGCTCCCTATCCAATACTTGCAATGTTAAATCTCTACGTTGCAAACGAGCCATAGCATAATTATCTAACAGTTCATCTTTCAATGCCAATTTCGCCATTTCATCGGATACCTCAAAAGCATTTTTATAAGCCATTAGCTTTTCTTCTCCATTTAAGAAATCAACTTGTTCGATATACAACCTTGAAAAATCATACAAATCCAAAGATTCCAACTTTCCTATAGACTCTTTATATGCGATGTATTTCTTATATTCTTCTATAGCTTCATCCATATATCCTTTGTCCTTGTATGCATCCACTATCTTCTTCATTGCGTTACCTTTCTGTCTATCCTCCTGACGCTTCATATTCTCATACGATTCATCGGACTTATAGTCTGACCGCGTTATCTCATAATCGACGCATTTTTTATACATTGCAATTGCATCATCATAACGTTTCAGCCCCAAATAGGCGTCACCGTAATAGATAAAGTCCATGAAATCTACTTCAAGACTATCTGATTTGTTGAACAGAGCATCAGCAGCGACTAATGCCTGATCATATTTCTTCATATACTTATTCACACAGTTCTTCAACATCAGTCGATTGAGGTCTGCATTAGCAGGATATTTCGCGAGAGCCAACGACAAGACGGAATCAGATCTATTATAAGAACCAATACCGCCTCCTGAGGCACCAGCTGCCTGCAGAAGATAAACATAAGCCGAGACCTGTGCTGGGGTCATGGTAGCCACATCTGCCTTAGCGTATGCGTCAATGGCCTGAGGAATATAATCCATTCCTCCTGCATCAATATACAGACGGCCTACCTCTACATATATATTTGCTTCTGGATTGATATTCGCCAACTCTTCCAGTTTCCTCACAGCCCCTTCCAAGTCACATTTGCTGTACTTCTTATTTGCCATCAACTGGGCGTATTTCAAATAACCATCAGGGTCTTTGGGATTGGCCTTAATAGCACGGTCATACCACTCAAATGCAGCGAGTGTGTCTCCTCTCTGCCTAAGCTCCGTTCCTCCGATAACATACGCAGGTGCATAATTAGGATCTATTTCGATAGCCTTACGAATATAATTAAAGACATACGAGCTGTCCACACCCCTTGGAGCCTGATTATACGCCCGAGCTATGCCCGTAAGCACTTTTGCATCCTTGCGGTACTTAGGATATATTTCCTTTGATATAAAATACTCTGCAACATCACCATGCTTATTTACTATCTTTCCAACGGCCTTTATCGTCGCATCCGGGTCCGATTGTGCCTGTGCGCCAATTGCCGATGCCAACATCATGGCTGCCGTGAGAACATATCTTGCTATCTTTTTCATATCGTCATGCTTTAAAGATTGGTTAAGGGTTGGTTCAGAACTTATACTGTACACCGAGGTTGAGCGTTTCGAGGTATCTCAACTTGAAGGACTCCACGCCGGGCAGCCGGTCGTTGGTCAGCAGATAGAGCGTCGGGGTGAAGACCACGCCCAGACGCGGCGTGACGTTGGCGACGAGCTTCACGCCACCATTAAGTCCGAAGCTCACACCGGTCTCCACCGGTTCAGCCTGGCGCACCTCGTGACCGGCCAACAGACGTTCGTCCGTCGAGAGTGAGGCATTCTCGCCGAAGACGATGGCACACGTAGGACCGGCGAAGACGCTGAGTTCAAACAGGCGGCGGCCGGGACGATAGCCGTCACACAGGGTCGTCAGATTGGCCATGTAGCTGGCGGAGACAAAACCGAGGAAATAGCGATGGTCCCAAAGACCGCGGCGCGACACGGGAGTATAGCCGTCAGCGACGTTGGCCATGTTATAGTCGATGAAATCGGTCATGCCGGTAGCGGCGAAGGAAGCGAACTCAAACGCCAGACGCGCCGAGAAGATGTCGTTGACACGATATTCGCCGTATGCAAGACCGTTGTAGGCCATTGATGATGCCCCGGCGTCATAGCCGCCCTTGGTCTGCATGAGGTTCATACCTCCACCGACACCAACCGTTATGCGGCTCTCGGCTGCGGCGGCCTGTTCGGCTGCATCGACCTTCTGACGGAAGCGGCGGCCGCGGGTGAGGACGGTCAGACCCATGTTGAGGGTGTAGCTGTCGTCGGAGAAGCGCTTGTTCCAAGATACGTTGGAATAAGGCATCTTATATGAATAGTATGTGTAGCGCGGCTCGACAAACAGCTGGAGACCGGGCGTCAGGCTCGTCCACAGATGGAGACCGGCCGAATAGGACTCCGTGCGGCAAGCCAGATGGCGGCCGTTCTGATATTTGGCCATGCGGCCAAGGCCTCCTCCGGCCACGACATAAAGTCCGAAACGACTGTCCCAATCGTAGTTCTTGTTGAATCCGAAGGGATTGATCATTGCCTCAGCACGCGCACCGAAGTAGAGACTATGGTAATAGCGGTGATACTCGGGATGATATGGCGAGGGTTCTTCGGCGATGGTCGTCTTCTGCCATGTGCCGGTGGCGGTGGATGCGGAGAGACGCAGACCGATGACGGGCGAAAGCCATTTTCCTGCGGCCACGGTCACCTCATGGCCCATTGTCTCGGCGAAGGGAAGTCCGGCGGAGCTGACAAAGGTCAGTCCGTTGGAAGCCTCAAAGAACCACGGCTGACGCCACGACTGGAGCATGGAGTCGGCGGTGAGGTAGTTTCGGTCGGACTTGGAACGGATGAACATGTCGCGGGAACGCCGCGAAAGGTTGTTGTCGAGATAGTAGATGAAGTTGACGTTGGCTCCATAGAACATGTCGACACGCCGCCAGTTGCGGTATTCGCTCAGGTCCATCGCATCTGAGGCGATACCGTAGTATGGCTCAATGTTGATATAGCCCTGCGGACCGGTGAAGAAACGCAGCTGGAGGCCGAGGTGAGCCTCAAATGCCGAACCACTGCGGCCGTCACGGCCCAGCTTGGCATACTGCGCACCGACACCGAGCACGGTCGAGACATCGAGCAGACGGGCGGGATCGTAACCGTTGAAATAGGACGAAAGACTGAACAGGTGGTCCAGCTTGGCGTTATACTTATAAAAGAATATGTCTTTGTCCTTCTGATAGCCGAAAGCACCACCCAACGTGAGACGCGCCGAATGGAGGCGGG
>USFX01000022.1 GCA_900553965.1 uncultured Prevotella sp. | reverse complement strand
ATAGGCCGACAGGCGCAGCCGCACCACGCCGGGTGCGGGCAGATATGCCAGGTGGAGGTACGGGGGCAGGGCATTTTCCCAGTCGGCGATCTTTTCGGCCAGCATCGATTCGGCCAGACCTGCCGTGATCAGCGTGCGGTGTACGATCTGCCGCAGGGAGAAACGGGCTTTCAGACGAGGCATTACCTCGTCGGTCATCAGGTGCTCCATTTCGAAGGGGACGCCCGGCAGCGAAACCACGACCTTGCCGTTCTGTTCGAACCACATGCCGGGGGCCGTGCCGTGGGCGTTGAAAAGCACGGTGCAGCACGCCGGGACGAGCGCCTGATCGCGGTTCAGGCGGTTGTATTCGATTCCGCGTGCTTCGAGCATGCGCCGCACGTGGTCGGCGACGGTTTGATCGCATACGAGCCGGGAGCCGAAGAGCTCGGCGAGGGTCTTTTTCGTGATGTCGTCCTTGGTGGGGCCGAGGCCGCCGGTCAGGATGACTACGTCGCTCTGGTTCATGGTCCGTTTTACGGCCTCGGTGATCTGCTCGCGCTGGTCGCCGACCGATGTGCGCTCCCAGACGACGATGCCCGCATTGTTCAGGTGACGGGCGATCGACGCCGAATTGGTATCCACGATCTGCCCGATCAGGATTTCGTCGCCGATCGTAAGAATAGATGCTTTCATGGTGGTAAGATTGAATTATTTTCCCGGCGCGGGCGAAGCGGAGGCTTCGGACGCTGCGTCGTCGATCAGGGCCCGGCAGATCTCCTTGACCAGGGAGGGCCCTTCGTAGATATATCCCGTGTATAGCTGGACGAGGCTCGCGCCGGCGGCGAGCATGGCTTTCACATCCCGGGCATTCATCAGGCCTCCGACGCCGATGATCGGATAGGCTCCGTGCGAACGTCGGTGGATGCGGCGCACTACCTCGATGGCCCGCTGCGTAAGGGGAGCTCCGCTCAATCGGCCGCTGCCGATTTCGTCGAGCGTCTCCTCATCGGTTTCGAGACCTTTGCGCGAGAAAGTACCGTTCACGGCCACGATGCCGTCCAGCGGCGTAGAGAGCATCAGGTCGGTCACCTCGTCGATAAGCGGGTCCGGCAGGTCGGGCGATATTTTCAGCAGGATCGGCCGGTACTGGTTCTGGCCGCGGCGAAAATCGAAGAGCGGCTGCAGAATATTCATCAGGTGGGCTTTGTTGTGCGATACGCTGCCGTCCGCACAATTGTCGCAGCAGGCGTTGATCGAAAAATAATCGACGTACTGGTAGAGGTTACGGAACATTTTGAGGTAGTCGGCCGCGACCTGCGAAGGTTGTGTCAGCGTGTTTTTGCCGATGTTGCCTCCGATGATAAGCCGGTCGTGTCGGTGGCGGAGCTGGGCGATGGCCTTGTATAACCCCTTGTTGTTGAGTCCCGAACGGTTGATGATCGCCCGGTCTGCGGGCAGCCGGAAGATGCGGGGGCGGGGATTGCCGGCCTGGGGCTGGGGCGTGACCGTGCCGATCTCGACGAATCCGAAGCCCAGGGCCGAAAGTTCGCGGAACGCTTCTCCGTTGCGGTCGAAACCCGCCGCCAGACCGATCGGGTTGGGAAACCGAAGTCCGAATACCTCCCGTTCGAGCGACGGGTGCTCGGTGCGGTAGATGGCACGCAGCAGCGCCCGTCCGCCCGGGATTTTCCCGATCATGCGCAACAGGAACAGGACCGTGCTGTGAGCGCGTTCGATGTTCATGGCGAACAGGATGGGTTTGATCAGTTTACGATACATAATGGGCGGTGCGGTCGATTTCGGCCGCAAAGTTAAGAAAAAAGCATCTAAATTGTTAAAAATATTCTTCCCGGTAGCGGTATTCGTTGCGTATCGTTTCGAATTTTTCGGGGTTCTCTTTCAGCCGTCTGCTTTCGGCGGCGATGTCGAAGCGGTCGTCTATCGTGTCGCAAAGCTCCTGCCAGGAGATCGCCCGGGGACGGGACGGAGCGATGTTTGACGGATACCACTCCCCGAGCGGCAGTCCGAAGTACCGGCCGATCGTCCGGACGGACAGGGCCGTTGCATTGGCCTTGCCCTGGGCGGAATAACCGGCGATATGAGGGGTGGCGAGCAATGCGTCCCGCAGCAGTAGCGGGTCGAGATCGGGCTCGTGTTCCCAGACGTCGAGGACGTATTGCAAACCGCTTTCGCGGAGCGCCTGCCCATCGACTACCTCGCCGCGCGAAGTGTTGATGAGGATGCTGCCGGGCTTCATTCGCTCGAAGAGCTTCGCCCCGGCCATGTGCCGGGTCGTATCGTCCAGCGGAGTGTGGAAGGTGAGGATGTCGGCCTGGCACGCCACCTCTTCGAGCGGCAGGAATCCGCCGTGCTCGCGCTCTTCGCGGGGGGGATCGCATGCCACGACGCGGAATCCCCACGTCCGGGCGTAGGCCTCGACGAGCGACCCGACGTGTCCTACACCGACGATTCCGAGGGTTTTGTCTGCAGGTTCCCAGGCCTGTACTCGTGAGAGGCGGACCAGTGCTGCAGCGACGTATTGCAGTACGCCCCGTGCATTGCATCCTGCGGCGGTCGCTACTTCGATGCCGTGTCGCCGACAATACTCCGTGTCGATGTGGTCGAAGCCGATGGTCGCCGTTGCGATCAGTTTGACGGACGATCCTTCGAGTAGGGCGGCGTCGCACCGGGTGCGGGTACGGACGATCAGGGCGTCGGCATCCCGGACATCGGCCGTTGCGATGGTTTTCCCGGGGAGGTATTCCACCCGGGCATAAGGTTCGAGTACTCCTTTCAAAAAAGGTATGGCATTGTCGGCGACGATTTTCACGACGGTATTCGAATTGGTTAATTGCGGAGCAAAGATAGTGCAGGGCGAGGGCGGCGCCAAATTTATTTGAGCTCCTTTTTACGGGAACCGTGCGCCGGTGCATACGGCTCCCGCTTCGGGCGTCGTCCGGGTCGGCCGGTCGGCACCCCGTTAAAAACGGGGTTTATCGGTGATAACGATGGCGGAAAATCAAAAATTTACTATCTTTGTAATTCTTACAAGGAAAGACTATGGATCTGAAAACATTCAATCCCAACGGGGTGGGGGTGGACAACGGCGCTTATTACGGTTTGCCGTTCACGCCCGAGGAGGCTGCGCTGGTGCTTGTTTCCGCACCCTGGGACGTGACCGTATCCTACGGTGCCGGAACGGCTTTGGCGCCGGATGCCCTGATCGAAGCCTCCACACAGCTCGATCTTTACGATGCTTCGGCGCCGGGAGCCTGGCTCGGAGGCATCGCTACGGCCGATATCGACTATTCGCTGCTGGAGGAGTCCCGCAAGCTGCGGGCCGATGCCGAGCGGGTGATCGAACACCTCGAAGAGGGCGGAGCGCCGGATGACGAACGTATCGAGCGCCGTCTGCGCCGCATCAACGAAGGTTGTGCAGCCATGAACGACAATATTTACCGTCAGGCCCGCCAGTGGCTCTCGCAAGGTAAGGTCGTAGGGCTGGTCGGAGGCGACCATTCGACGCCGTACGGCTTGATCCGTGCCGTTGCCGAGAAGGAAGGTTCGCTGGGTATTCTCCATATCGATGCTCATTGCGATCTGCGTGAGGCGTACGAGGGATTCGAATTTTCGCACGCTTCGATCATGTTCAACGTACTGCGCGACCTGCCGCAGGTACGCAAGCTCGTGCAGGTCGGCGTGCGGGATTATTGCGATGCCGAGGCCGAAAGAGCCGCTTCGGACGGGCGGATCTCGATGTTCGATTCGCGCTCGCTCGCTCGCGCCGGATTCGCGGGAACGACCTGGGCCGAAAGTTGTCGCCGCATCGTGGACGAGCTGCCCGAGGTGGTCTATATCAGTTTCGACATCGACGGACTTACCATCGAACATTGTCCCCATACGGGCACTCCCGTTCCGGGCGGCATTACTTTTGAACAGGTGGTTTACCTGATGGAGTGCGTGGCCGATTCGGGGCGTCGCATCGCCGGGTTCGACCTGGTGGAGGTCGTTCCCTGTCCGGAGGATAAGATCGACGCGGTCGTGGGTGCTCGCGTACTCTATAAACTATGTGGTTTGACTTTGCGGACTTTATCGGCCAACAAGGGTTGATCCTGCATCGGAGATACTGAAAGAGATCGTTCGAACCGGTTGAAATTAAATGATTAACAGACAATGAGGCTTTTTTCCATGTACCGCTGGGTGCGGCGACATTATCAGTTCCAATTACGGGGACGTCGTTTTCTGGAGGCTCCTTGGTCGGGCGGACTGGTACTGCTCATCAGCGTTGCCGTTGCGATGCTGCTGGCCAATCTTCCGCTGACGGCGGACGGCTATCAACGGCTGCTCAACATCGACATCGCTTTGGTGGTGCGGGGATCGGGGGGAATGATCGACTGGATGTTTCCCCGGGGTCTGACCCTTCAGACCTTTGTCAATGACGGCCTGATGGTGGTTTTTTTCTTCCTGATCGGCCTCGAAATCAAACGAGAAATCGTCGTCGGACAACTCTCTTCCGTCAAGAAGGCGATTCTGCCCGTACTGGCGGCTCTGGGCGGTATGGTGGTCCCTGCACTGATTTATTTTTCGTTCAACGCGGGGACCGTCGCGGCGCCCGGTTGGGGAATCCCTACGGCGACGGATATCGCTTTCGCCATCGGCATCCTTTCGATATTCAGCGATCGGGTGCCCATTTCGCTCAAAATATTTCTGACGGCCCTGGCCGTGGCGGACGACCTGGGGGCGATCCTGGTGATCGCGCTGTTTTACGGAGAGGAGGTCAATCTGTTGCTGCTTGCGATTGCGATCCTGATCCTCATAGGCATCTATTTCCTGAATAAAGTGGGCGAAACCCGCATTATGTTCTATCTGGTACCGGCTTTCGTCGTCTGGGCCCTGTTTTATTATTCGGGAATCCATTCCACGCTGTCGGGCGTGGTGATCGCCATGTTCATCCCGATGAAACCCCGTTATAGCAAGGAGTATTTCGCGCGGAAGATGAGCGGTTTGTCCGATGCGCTGCTGAAAGCCGAGTGCCGGGCCGACGATTTTCCGAACGAGGAGCACAGGTACTACCTGCGGATGATGTCCTCGCTGGCGACCGATTCGGTAGGGATGAGCTTCCGTCTCGAACATCTGCTGGCTCCGTACGTAACATTTTTGATTATGCCTATTTTCGCATTCGCCAATGCGGGTGTCTCGATCGATTCGCTGGAGTACTTCCGAATCTTCCACGTTACGCCGCAGGCCGGTGCGGTCGGCACGGGCATCTTCTTCGGATTGCTCGTGGGCAAGCCGCTCGGTATTTTCCTGGCCAGTTGGCTCGCCGTGAAGACGAAGCTGGCCGAAATGCCCGAGGGAGCCGGCTGGAAGATGCTTTTCGCGGTGGCTTGCCTGGGCGGTATCGGGTTCACCATGTCGATTTTCGTCGATACGCTGGCCTTTGCCGATGCCGAGATCGTCAGCCGGGGCAAGATCGCCATTCTGATGGGATCGTTCGCGTCGGCCGTATTGGGTACGGTGCTGATTTTCCTCTTTTCCAAAAAAAAGACACGTATATGAAGAAATATCGGTTGATCGCCGCAGCGGGACTGTTCCTGCTGGGTGCCTGTTCCCGGGGAACGGGGAGCATGGAGTTGCGTAACGAAACGGATTCGGTCGCTTATGTGATCGGTCTGAATGTGGGATATAATTTGCAGCGGATGGATTCGACCCTCAACGTCGAAGCCGTGTGCCAGGCCGTGCGGGACGTATATGCCCGGACGGCCCGGATGACGCCCGACGAGGCCCGTGCGGTTTATCTGCGTTACGTGAATGTTTCGCAGCCCGAACAGATTCGGGCCTATGAAGAACAGTTTCTGGAGGATTTCCGCAAGAGCAATCGCTCCTATGCCAAGACCGATACGGGGCTGACGTACGAGGTGCTGGAGATCGGTGATGAGTCCAAGACGCCCCGAAGCGACCGGGATACGGTGGCGATCCGTTTTGTGGCCAAGACGGTCGATGGAAAGGTCGTCGAGTCTTCGTACGAACGAGGAGACACCACGCGCACGGCCGTGGGCGATCTGATGCCCGGGTTGCGGCAGAGCGTGCGGCTCGTCGGGGAAGGCGGTCGAATGAATGTATGGATACCCTCCCGCCTGGCTTACGGGGCCGAAGGCGACAAGAAATTGGGCGTGGTCCCGAACGCGACGTTGTTCTACGAGATCGAACTCGTCGATGTCCGCTGACTTCTTTTTCAAGAGGGGGCTGAAAAATAAAATCGGCTGCCCGTAAAATATTTTATATATTTGTGCAGTTATCGAAACGGAAATAACAATTTAATACATAATTATATCAACAAGATGAAAAGAACATTGTGTTTCATGGCACTGTTAGCTGGTGCCGTAATTTTCGCCTCGTGCAGCCGCAGCAACGGTTCGATCACGATGGGCAGCAAGTCGCAGTTCGACTCTTTGTCGTACGCTTTGGGTAATAACGTCGGAGCGGGACTCAACCGGATGATGTCGGATATTCCCTTCGATTTCGACGCGATGACCGAAGGTGTGACCGAAGGTGCCCTCGGAACGGCAAAAATGACGCATCCAGAGGCACTCGATACATTGCGCACGTTCTTTATGGTTACGCGTCCGGAACGCGCTCAGGCTATTGCCAAGAAGAACGCGATGACTCCCGATTCGCTGAAGACACCCGAAGAGTCGTTGGCCGATCCCGCGATGTTCGAGAGCGAGGAGGAGCGTCGGTTCATTTCGTATGCTTTCGGTATCGATCTGGGTAACAATATGCTGGGAGCAGACCTTCCGATTCAGTTGGTTTGGTTCGGTCAGGGTTTGAAAGACATTACCGGCAACGGTGAAGAAGCCCGCATGACCGAGCAGGAAGCAGTCAAATTCTTGCGGAACTGGTATTCGGTGGTTCGTCCTGCCGAGAACAAGAAAGCCAATGAAGAGTGGATCGCTTCGATCGAGAAGAAATCCGGCGTTCAGAAAACCGAATCGGGATTACTTTATAAGATCGAAAAGAAGGGCGATGAGACCCTGATGCCGACGGACTCCCGCGACCGGGTAAAAGTTTATTATACGGGAACCAATTATAAGGGGCAGGTTTTCGACAGCTCCTATTTCGAGAACAAGCCCGAAGAGATGAAGGAGTACCTCAAGCAGATAGATCCGGAAGGTTATGACAAGGACGAAGCTGTCGAGTTCGAATTGGGACAGGTGATTCCCGGCTGGACCGAAGGTTTGAAACTGATCGGCAAAGGCGGTAAGATAACGCTTTGGATTCCTGCGGAACTGGCTTATGGTCGGCAGGCGCGCGGTAAGTATATCTTGCCTAATTCGGCTCTTAAATTCGAGGTAGAGTTGGAGGATGTGATTCCTTTCGTTGAGGAAACGACCCCGGCAACAACGGATGAAGCTGCGGCTGCGACGACTCAGGCAGCGAACTCTGCTCTTCCGGTGAAGAAGTAGTCGCCTCCCGGGGACCGAAAAATAGCCGACCTTTGTAGGGTCGGCTATTTTGTTGTTTTAGAGAGCGGATGGCTTCTGCCTTCGTGCGTGAAAAATTAAAAGGGCAGGTCGTCTACTTCTGCTGCGGGAGTACTGTACGATGGCTCTTCGAGCGGGGCCGCGTCGGGCATCGGCGGGATCCCGGCGTTTTGAGCGGTTTCTTTGGGTTGCAGGCGCCATGCCCGCACATCGGTATACCAGCGGCCGTTATATTCGCGGGATTCGACGTTTACCGAAACCGTATAGGTAGCCCCTTCGCGGAGTTTGGCCACGTCGCTCGGCTTGTTGAAGAACGTGACGCAGATTTTGCGTGAAAATTCCGAGGGCAGCTCGAAAACCACGTCCTGACGCTGCCATTCTCCCCGGGCGGACGTACCTTGTGTCAGGGGCAGGATTTTATATACGACACCTTCGAATTCCATAAAAACAGTAATTTTAGTAGATTACAAAAGTAATGTTTGTGCCGCAAACCCCCAAATTTTTTCCGTAAAAGTTCTTTTGTCCTGTTTCGGGCCGGACCGGATGATTGGTCGTGTACCATCTTGCGTATGCTGCCGATTCCGGTCGGCAGCTTCGGGACGGATAAAGCGGATGTCCCCTGCGCTTTTTGACGACGGTCGGAGTGTGCGGCATCCGGCGAATGCGGACCGGTGAGAATCGGGCGCCGAAGGAGAATAAAAAAGGATTCGCCCCAGGCGAATCCTTTTTTATTTTGAAGCGTCAAACGGTCCTTCGAACTATTTGGCGGCTTTCTTATCGTAGCGTTTTGCGTAACGGCTCATAAACTTATCGACGCGACCAGCGGTATCCACCAACTTCATCTTACCGGTGTAGAACGGGTGAGAGGTGCTTGAGATTTCGACTTTTACCACGGGGTAAGTCTCGCCTTCAAATTCTACTGTATCATTAGCCTTGCATGTAGAACGTGTAAGGAACATATCGCCGTTGGACATATCCTTAAATACGACGGGGCGATAGTTTTCGGGGTGAATACCTTTTTTCATTTTAGTTTTAAATAAATATGTAATGTTATATATAGTTCTCTTTTGGTGTGCAAATTTAATGGTTTTTCCTCAAACGGGCAAATTTTCTGCGGCATTTATGCGCCTATTGTGCTGATTTTGGCCCGATTGCGGTTTCTTCTGACTGTCTTTCGGCTTTATCGGCGTGTTTCCGTGGGCATGATGCCGTCTGTTTCATGTCTTTCCCTCTGTCTTTTCAGGCGTCAGAAGCCCCAGTAGTTGTATGCGACGCTGCCCTCGACCTTATCCTCGATGTCGTCGGGAAGGTTGCAGAAGAAGTCTATGCCCGTGAGACGTTCCAGCTCGTCGATGGTGACGACATATCTGTTCAGCGGGTCGTTGGAGTGGTCGGCGTTGATGTGCTCGACCCAGAAAGCGAAGGCCGTAAATTGGCCGCCTTTCTTCAGCAGCAGGGCCATGTAGAAATATTTTGGCACAATCATCTTTCCCTGTATGCGCGTCAGGATCTGGCTCTCGTCGTCGATGGTGCCACCCTTGCAGACGTAGAGCGTGTCGCCGATGTCCTTTGGCGTGATGTCGCGCACCTTCTGCTCCATCTTTGCCCACAGTTTGGCGTTGAAGGCGTTGCGCTGCGGCTGCATGTTGGTCATGTAGAACGTCTGATAGTTGGCTTCACGGGAGTATTGCCGGTCTGCCGACGGGCAGATATGTCCGTGGTCGTAGCCTGAACGGACGAAGAGGTCCTCGCTCCAGCGGTATTGCTCAGGCAGCTGCGGGTCCCATGGATATTGGCGTTCGTCGCGATGGTTGCCCGGATTTGTCATAGGGTCATAGCGTCCGACGTTGCCGGAATATGTGTGCTCGCGGTCGTTGTTGGAGTGGTGATGGTCCACCATGAAGTAGCACGACCATCGCTGCGATTTCTTTTGGGTGTCCCATTCAACGCAGTAGTTGAGTCCGTAGGCGTCGCCGGAATAGTGGCTGATGACGATGCTGTTTCCGCCCTTTAGCTTCGGAAACTCTATACGTGATACTTCGGGACAGTCGGCCGTTGGCGTGTTCTTGTTCGCTCCGCCGTCGCCAATCCATTTTCCGCCGCCGTTTCCGCCTTGGTTGTCGTCGTCACTACTGCACGATATGGTCGCGATGGAGAGGAGTGCGGCGAACAGCAGGGTGGGGATGTGCTTGATATTCATCATACTTTTGATAGTTTCATTTGTTTCTGAAATGCAAAAATAGCGATTTCCCACGTGTTGTCCAAATGTCCGGCCGTGTTTTGGGAGGATATATACAAAAAAAGGAGGATGCCCGACGGACATCCTCCTTTAAATAAATATGTATTCAGTCAGAATATTATTCAGCGTAATTGATTGTCAGTGAAACAATGCGCATCTGGCTTGGCGCACCGGTTGTTGAAGAAACGTTTGTTATCACTGTTTCATTTGCATTTATGCTGTTAATGGTAACGACTGTATTGTTTGTATTCACAGAACCAGGAGCTGCTGAAATGTCACCACTTGCATTGTAGATTGTTCCGTCAGAGAGCTGATCACAGTTGAGAATGACAGAAACAATCTTCTTTGTGGAGGCTATTTTTACGCTGTTGTTGGGATACATTCGGATGTTTGTTCCGCTATTATAGTATTTAGGAACATTTTTGTTTCCTCCACCATCGAACGTAAGAACTGTGCCGTCGGAGAGTGTTTGTGTTCCCATTTCAGCGCCATTGGCTAAGCCGAAAGATGCAGCAGTCACGGTTATAGAGTTCTCTGTAACTTCGCCTCCAGGATTGTCACCGCCGGTGCTTCCGCCATTCTGTGTCCAAGAGTAGAGATAAGCCTCTCCTTGCACAGTCTCAGGAGTATTGCCCATGTAGTTAGTGAGTTTTCCGCAGATGACGACATCATCACCAACGGCGAGCAGGTCGCCTGATGTATATTTCTCATTGTTCAGATAGAGCGCGCGGAAGACATAGAACTGGTCCGTGGCAGTACCATCGTCAGAGATGTAGAATGCTGCGTTTCCATACTGTGTGGTGTAGTTCTCCCTGATGGAAGCGACCTTGCCCTTTACGTAAACGACGTCAGAAGTAGCGCCGTCAGCAAGTGACGATGCAAACTGATTGGCAGCAACGCTGTTGAACGGATTGTCTACAGTTCCGTCTCCCTTAGCTTCACCGGTAGATGGCTCATTGCCGCCTTCGGATGAAGTCTTGCCGTTGATAGAAACGAGGTATGACTTGTTCTGGACGGTTTCCGGGGTATTGCCCATGTAGTTGACAACCTTACCACAAACAACAACCTCGTCACCCACTTTCAGAACTTCGCCGGAAGTGTATTTCTTGTTGCCCAAGTATAATGTACGGAATACATAGAACTGTGTCGATCCTGTCTCCGAGTCAGCGATGTAGAATGCTGCATTTCCAAACTGTGTGGTGAAGTTCTCCTTGATGGAAACGACTACACCTTTTATATAATAATCTTCGGTGGACTCTACGCCAGCAGGCATAGCCGATACAAGATTTGTGATGGCTGAGGCGTTGAACGGATTTGTCTGCGTTCCGTCGCCAATGGGCTCTTCTGTTATAGTTGCGTCATCGCCTCCGACTTCTGTTCCTGGTATTCCGTAGGGCTCGGGAACATCCTCACAGCTTGTGAATGTGAATGCGGCCATTGTGATGGCGAGCATTGATAAAAATATCTTTTTCATAAATGTGTATTATTTTTGTTGTTATTGAATTGTTTCTTTATTCTGCAATCTCAATGTCGGTTCCTTCACGCAGCAGAATCTGCCATGTATAGCCGTAGCGGTCGGGATTGTTTGCATAGACGGTGAAGATACCGGTCAGGTTGACTTTCTCGGCTGGCATAGCTAAAGCGGCGAAGTCAGCGTATGTGCTTGAACGGACCACGAAAGCAGCGTAGCTTCCGCTTGTGGGGATATTGCCGTTGATACTTATTGGACGGCTAACTCCGTTTCCTGCGTCCTTCTCGGCTTCGCTGGCCCAAACCATAGTCTTGCCGTCTGCTTTTTTGAACTGGCCGGTTTTGGAGTCTGTTATATACATTTCCACACCTTTTACAGTCATGAGCTTGCCGCGGCAAGCTTTGACATACTCCACGTCCTGCATGCGTGTCACGTCAAACTCTTCCGGAGCTACTTCGTGGGTGAAGCCGGCGTCGACATACTTGAAGTGCTTCTGCCAGATGTTGCGGTTCATGCGGCTGGGGAAAGTCTTTCCGGAAGCGTTGGTGTATGCCACGCCGATTTGCGGCTGGTTGCCATAGAGTCCGATGTGGAGTCCCTTGAGGTCGACGAGGATTTCCTTGCCGACGGGCAGATAGCCGTAGAGGCCGCCCTGGGCGATACAGATGAGGATAGCGCCGGTCTCGTCCTTGACGGCCACCTCATTATATATATTACCCTCGATGTCGTTTCCTGTGACGATGACCTTTATCTGGACGTCCTCACGTATCATGGTCGTGTCGTTGGCAGCGGTCATCGGGTCGACATAGCGGCTGAGCAATTCCTTCACCGTGATGACGTTGGTCTCCTGCAGCTCGGGATTGCCGTATGCGTTGTCCGTGTCCGGAGCGCTCCAGTCCGTGTCGAAGCCATAGTCCTCTCCTGCCATGCACCCTGTCATCAGTGCGCATACGCAGGCAATGAGGATATATTTCATCTTTTTCATATTCGTAGCGTTTAGAATTTATATGTAATGTTCAACATTCCGTTGGTTCCGTAGGCGTAGAACTTCATCGGATTCTTCGAGAACTTGTATGTGCGCGTGTTTCCGCTCTGAGTGTAGTCGCTGCGGCTCTGCTCATAACCACCGGTGACGATGTCGCGGTTGTTGAGAACGTTGGTCAGAGTGAGGTTGATTGACAGCGAACCCTTCTTCAGATAGATGGACTTTCCGATAGAGGCGTCAAGCATGAAGCCACCCTTGCCCTTGGCCTGATCAAGAATACCGGGCAAGATGTTCCCGTCGGCATCAAACACGTCACCGTATACAGCATGCCGGTTTTTCAGACTTTCCCAATAGCGGAAGCTGGGAGAATAAGACAGATAGATGCGGTCATAGTAGTTTCCGTTGAGGTCGATGAACCATCCGCCGGCGTGATAGCTCAGGCCGAGGCTGGCAGCCGTCAGCGGCGTTCCGTTCTCGTGCATGTCCTTATTGTAGCAGATGTCGTCAACATACTCGGCCGATGTAGAGTTCATGTAGCGCACGTTGGTGTTGTCGGCATATTTGGCTTCGCTGATCTGTCCGAGAAGCTTGACGCTGAATGCGGAGTTGATCTTGATGTTTGCTCCGAGTTCGGCTCCGTAGTATTCCTTTTTAACACCGGTGAACGATACGTATGAGAACGAGTTGATGTCGTCATAGTAGAAATTCTGCCACTCCGTTCCGTCTGTAATGTGTGAGTAGTAACCGTTGAGCGAAATGTTGATCCACGGGAACTTGAAATAGTATCCTAATTCAGCAGAGAACACTTTCTCGTTTTTAAGGTTGTTGACAAAATCGTTGTTGATTTCCGGAGAGACGAAAGCTGTTGAGGCCGTCGGAGTGCGCAACTCATAGCCCAGACCCCATGTCATGGTGAACGGACCGTCGCTGAACGTTGCTCCTGCCTTCACGCCGCCGTCAAGGAAGCGGGCTGTGCCGCTCTTTCCGTAAGAGTTGTCTGCGGCCAGACCGTTGCGCATCTTACCGTCGCGCTGCATTGATGTCGCTCCGACACGTCCGCTCAGGAAGGTGTGAATCTGGTTGAAGTCGTTTTTGTAGGTAGCCCATACGTTGGCCTTGTCAACGAGCAGATTGTAGTTGTAGCCGAACTTGTCGCCCTCGCGCACCTCACCGTTAGGATTGTTCAGGTCATACTGAACCTCGTTTGAGCTTCCTGCGTATGTTCCCAGCGCATACGTGTTTATGTTATGGAACACTGTTGCGCCCAGCAGGTCCTCCATTGTCTGATAGTGCATGCCCTTCGTGGTCTGGAGGTTGAAGCCCAGATTGAGTGCAGATGTCTTCGTCAGGTCCATCTTCAGGGCAGACGACAGCGTGAGCATCAGCTGGTCGTTGTTCTTTGCCTGAATATAGTACATGGCGTCCTTACCCTGAGCGGCCAGCTGCTGGTTGGAGTAGTAGAGACGGTCCCAGTTGATCTGACGGTTTGCCTTCGACGCCGTCCAGAACTCGTATGACGACTGCCAGTCGGCAAGGTTCTGGTCCGTGCGGTTCGTGGCGTCCGTCTCGTCCCACACGTCATAGAAGCTTGACGGCAGGTTCTTCCAGTAGTTGGGATGCGGGTTGTCGGAGTTGCTGTAGTTGAGCTTCGTGCTCTTATAGTGGCTGTACTTTCCGGTCAGCGCCGTCGTCAGCTTCATGTAGTCGTTGATTTTCCAGTCCCATGTCAGCAAGGCTGTCGGTGCGAAATCGTTGACCACGCGCGAATTGCGCTTCTTTCCGTTCTGATATCCCCAATAGGGGTTGTAGTAGCGGTCGTTTGCCAGCCAGTAGGCCTCGTCCGTCGCAGCACCCTGAGAGGCGCGTTCGGTCGGGTTGCCCCATGTGACGAGTGAAAGGCTGTGCTGGTCGTTGAAGACCTTCTCCACACCGAGGAAATAGGACAGCGAGTTGTAGAACGTTCCTTCAACATATCCGCGGTTAGCCCATCTGTACATGACGGCGGCAGAGTAGGCCCAACCTTTTTCACTCAGACCGGAGTTGTAGGTATATCCGGCGCGGAGAGTATAGTTGCGGTTGGCGCCGCTCAGTGTCACGCGGTTGCCGACGGGCTGTGAGGAAGGTCTGAAGTTGTAGTTGTTTGAACCGCCCATGGCTGACATGGAGAAGTTGTTGGCCTCAAACGGTAGCGCAAATTCCACATTGCGTGTCTGTGGGTTTAGTCCGCCGATCATGGAGTATCTGAACTGTCCCGACTCCATGTCGTTCATCGGCGCACCGTTGATGTAGATTTCATTGTACTTTTGATTGAAGGCACGATACCTGAATCTGACGGGGCTGAACAGATAGCCCACCTGACTCGCGTAAAGGTTGCTGTTCGAGTTGATGATGGTCACGTTCTGTGACATGTCGTCATCCTCGCCAAGCTGTGCTTCTGTGAAAGTGAAAGCCTGTTCGTCATCAGCGGGGTTGTTTTCCTTCGGCTGCTGCCCTGTTGGGGTCTGCGCGAAGGCCGCTGATGTGCAACACAATGCAATCACTGCTAATTTCAGCTTTTTCTGCATAGTTTAAATTTTAGTTATTATTCATTGATTTGCAGCGACAAAGTAACTAAATTAATGTGACAAATGAAAGAAAAACTTATAAAAATTTAATGAAACCTATCCTTTTTTCATTTTAAATCCCGATATTTGCAGTATAAAACGAAAAAACAATAGCGACAATGAACAAACTCATTTTGGTTTTAACGATGCTGCTCCTCATCGGAGCCGGTTTGGCAGATGCTCAGGATAAGAAATTCAGCGTCTATGCCGTAGGTTTCTACAATCTTGAAAACCTTTTTGACACGTGTCATGATGAAGGCAAGAAGGACTATGAGTTCCTTCCCAACGGTTCCTATAAATGGAACGGCCGCAAATATTCCCATAAGCTCCGCAATCTTGCCCGCGTCCTTTCGGACATGGGTACCGATGTGCTGCCAAAGAGTGTCGGCTGTGCCGTCATCGGTGTGAGCGAGGTGGAGAACTCAAAGGTCCTTGACGATCTCACGGCCCAGCCGGAACTGGCCGCCCGCGGTTATAAGTATTGTCACATCGAAGGCCCCGACCGCCGCGGTGTCGACTGCGCCATGCTCTACAATCCGAAACTTTTCACCGTGCGTGACGTCAAGCTCGTGCCCTACGTTCCGGAACTGGAGAAGGACAGCGACTACTGCACCCGCGGCTTCCTCACCGTCAGCGGAACTCTGGCCGGCGAGCATGTGACGGTTGTCGTCAACCACCTGCCCAGCCGTTTCGCTACTTCTTTCTACCGTGAGTGCGGCGGCCGCCAGCTGCGCGCCCTGAAAGACTCGCTCATCAAGGACGACCCGCAGGTGAAGGTGCTCGTCATGGGCGACATGAACGACGACCCGATGGACAAGTCAATGGCTGAGGCGCTGGGTGGAAAGCGCGAAATCAAGGAAGTTGGCGACGGCGACATGTACAATCCGTGGTGGAACGTACTGGCCAAGGAAGGCCGTGGCACGCTTATGTATAACGGCGCGTGGAATCTCTTCGACCAGATCATCCTCTCGCCGTCGTTGCTCTGCCGCGACGGAAGGAAAGATTATTCGACGCTGAAGTATTTCAAGCATCAGATTTTCCGCCGTGACTACATGATCCAGCAGGACGGCAAGTATAAGGGTAACCCGCTCCGCACACATGCCGGCGGCGTCTGGCTCGACGGCTTCTCTGACCACCTGCCGACAATCGTATATCTGGTCAAGGAACAGAAGAAATGAAATAATCGCGCAGTGAGAGTGACACGTTCAAAAGAAATTTGAAATATAGCGGTTTTGTCAGATAGAGTTTAAAGCATGACAGCTTTATGACCGTCTGACAAAATCGCTATATTTGTATTTATACACCTCATAATCAGAACAACAATGAAACATTTCCTATTGGCTGCAACTTTACTCTCGGTTCTTGGGGGACGTGCAGAAACACCATCCGACACGCTTTTCGTCTATATGAAGAGTGGCGGTTTCAATGCCTTTCCGATGGCCGTTGTCGAACGTCAGACGACGGAAGCCGGACGGCTCGTGATCAAAACCGCTTCGGGAGCAGAGTTCTCCTACCTCTTGGACGACGTCGAGAGAACCTCTTTCGAAAGCCCGGCCGGTCCGTTGCCGTCCTTCACGTCGTTCACCATACAGAGCAAGCATAACGATGAGGTGTATGCAAACATAGAGTCGACCATCACGGACGACTCGGAGATAAAGATTACGGTACCGTCTATCGGCCGTTGGCTCACCCCGTCTTTTGAACTGTCGGACGCTTCGGCCTCGGCCTATATCGACGGCCGCAGACAGCAGAGCGGCGTGAGCCGTGACAGCTATCGCGACGGCAAGACATTTGTGGTGGCGCGTCCCGGTGAACTCATATACACCAATACAAGAGACACGGGCACGGAATGGGCCATGCGTCCGTACGGCCGCCATTACCGTGTGACGGCCGATTGGCTCGTGGACCGTGTGACGAATGTGCCTCGGATGGACATTGACATTGAGAACGGTGAGATGGTTAGCAGCAAGGACGTGTATCTTTCGGCTAAAATCACGATTGACGGTGCGGGCGTGTTCCCGTCGATGGACGCCACCGACGTTCAGATAAAGGGACGCGGCAACACCAGCTGGAGCAGCAATCCCTGGGACAAGAATCCTTACCGGCTGAAATTTGTGAAGAAGCAGGCGCCTTTCGGCCTGAAAAAGGCCAAGAGCTGGGTTCTTCAGGCCAACAGCCAGACGCGCTCGATGATGGCCAATGCCGTCGGTATGAAAATTGCGCGCATGGTGGGCACGGCGGCTGCAAACCATGTCATCCCCGTTGAACTGTACATCAACGGCAACTACCGCGGCAGCTATATCTTCACGGAGAAGGTCGGCGTGTCGGCCAACAGTGTTGACGTTGAGGATGAGACCGTGGCCGCCCTGCTCGAACTGGACACATACTACGACGAGGCGTACAAGTTCAGGACCACCCGCTATAATCTTCCGGTGAACATCAAGGACCCCGATCTCAGCGAGACAGAGACACACCTGACCCTTGACGGCATAAAGGCCGACTTCAACCGTTTCACCGATGCGCTCTACCGCAAGGAGGACATATCGCCGCTGGTCGACGTGGACATGCTTGCGCGCTATCTCATGGTTAATGATCTTATCGTCAACTATGAGATACAGCATCCCAAGAGTACATATGTATATAAGGCCGACATGACGGACAAGGACAGCAAATACGTGTTCGGCCCGGTGTGGGATCTTGACTGGGCCTTTGGTTATGAAACCAATCGTAATTATTGCACTGCCGACCAGAATGCCGATTTTTGGACGGCATATTCAAGGAAGATGGAGTCATGGACGTTCATACGTGACCTGCGTCAGAATACAGGTGAGGTAGTGGATAAGGCTTACTATAAGGTATGGACCGATTTCATGGACAATCATCTGCAGGAGATTATCGACTACTGCGGTGACTACTACCGTTATACCCGGCCGTCGTTTGAGCATAACGCCACGCTCTGGAGCGACGGCCGGGGCTATGCTTCGGTGAGCGGCAATATGAGTTCGTGGATAGACACACGTGCGAGATACGTATATTCCCAGCTTACCCCATACGACCTCACGGAGCCTGACGACCCCGGAACCGACGCCATCGTCAACGTTGACCGCTGTTCCGCTGTCTCGACCGTGGACGTCTACAGCCTTTCGGGCGTGCTTCTGCGCCGTGGCGTTGCTGTCGGGGAGTTGCGCCGTTCGCTGCCGGCGGGCATATATATCGTCAATGGTAAAAAACTGAAGATCTGAATATGAACATAGAGAAACATCCGCTGAAACCTTTTTTGCCGCCGGAAGCTCGCGTGCTGATGCTGGGCAGTTTCCCGCCACAGCGCGTACGCTGGTCGATGGATTTCTTCTATCCCAATTTCCAGAACGACATGTGGCGCATTCTCGGATATATCTTCACCGGCGACAAGAACCATTTCGTCTGCCCCGGTGAGAAGCGTTTCGACCGCGGACGGATAGAGGAATTCTGCCGCGAGCAGGGCATAGCGCTGTACGATACGGCTGAAGAGGTCGTCAGGCTGAAGAACAACGCTTCGGACAATTTTCTTCAGATTGTGCGGCCCACGGATCTTGCCGCCTTGCTCGAACGTATGCCCGAGTGCCGTTCGGTGGTGGTGACAGGCCAGAAGGCGTCCGACACACTGCGTGACATCGTCGGGGCCGGTGAGATGCCCGAAGTGGGCAAGAGCGTCTGCGTCGATTTCGCCGGTCGCCGGCTCACTCTGTGGCGCATGCCGTCGTCGTCGCGCGCCTATCCGAGGCCGATAGAATGGAAAGCGGAGTTCTACCGGAAAATCTTCGGCGTATAGAGACTTGCCCTTGTGTTGTGACGGATGCCATATATATATTATTAAGGTACGTCTGCGCAGGTGCAGTATTAAAAATGGGAATAAACCAATAACCTCAGAATATGACAATAATAGGAATAGCCGGTGGCACAGGCTCAGGTAAGACCACCGTTGTGAAGAGAATAGCCGAGGCCCTTCCGCCGCATTATGTGGCTGTCGTGCCGCTCGACTCGTACTATAACGATACGACCGGCATGACCGACGAGGAGCGTCACGCCATCAACTTCGACCATCCGGACGCTTTCGACTGGAAACTGCTCACGGAGCACATCAAGATGCTCAAGGCCGGCGAGGCCGTAGAGCAGCCTACGTATTCGTATCTCAAGTGCAACCGCCTTCCGGAGACAATCCATGTCGAGCCGAAACCCGTTATCATCATCGAGGGCATCATGACGTTGCTCAACAAGAAGTTGCGCGACATGATGGACCTGAAAATCTTCGTAGATACCGACTCCGACGAGCGTCTCATCCGCAACATCCAGCGTGATGTCATTGAGCGCGGACGTACCGTCGACATGGTCATCGACCGCTACCTGAAAGTGCTCAAGCCCATGCACGAGCAGTTTGTGGAGCCCTCCAAGCGCTACGCCGACCTCATTGTGCCGGAAGGCGGAAACAACCAGGTGGCCATTGATATAT
>USFX01000021.1 GCA_900553965.1 uncultured Prevotella sp. | reverse complement strand
AAGCCGCGCTTCGCACAGATACCGTCAGACAAGAGCATCGAGACGATAACGCTCGAAGAGGCGCTCGAACTCTTCCGGCTGCCCCGCGAGATAGGCGAGTATGAGGGCGAAAAAGTTGTCATCGGCGCCGGACGCTTCGGCCCCTACGTGCTCCACAAGGGCAAGTATGTGTCACTCCCCAAGGGCGAGGACCCCATGACGGTGACGCTCGAAACGGCCAAGGACCTCATCGAGAAGAAACGCCAGCAGGAGACCCAGCGCCACATAAAAGCGTTCGACGAAGACCCCGGCATGGAGGTTCTCAACGGCCGCTACGGTCCCTACATCGCCTACGGCGGAAAGAACTACCGTCTGCCGAAGAACATGCACGAGCGCGCGGCCGGGCTGACGTTCGAAGAGTGCATGGAAATCGTCAAGGCGGCACCGGTAAAGAAGAAATAGGAACACCGGAACCTTCTTCCGACAACATCTCCAACGACATGCAGAGAATAATCATCGTAGGCTATATGGGCGCCGGAAAGACCACCGTCGGCAAGGCGCTGGCCCGTGAGCTGGGACTCCAGTTCTACGACCTCGACTGGTACATCGAGAGCCGCCAGCACAAGACCGTACCACAGATATTCGCCGAGAGAGGCGAGGACGGCTTCCGCAGGATTGAGCATAACATGCTCCACGAAGTGGCGGAGTTCGAGGACGTGGTCATCAGCTGCGGCGGAGGAACGCCGTGCTTCTTCGACAACATCGACTACATGAACGCCCAGGGCGATGTGGTCTATCTCAAGGCCGACCCCGAAGTGCTCTACCGTCATCTGCTCATGGGCAAGACGGAGCGCCCCCTGCTGAAAGGAAAGTCGCCCGAAGAGCTCGTCGCTTTCATCACGGAGCAGCTCGCACGGCGCGAGCCGTTCTACACCAAGGCCCGCCACACGCTCGACGTGAGTCTGATGGACAACTACGAAAAGATAAAGATCTCGGTGGAAAGACTCCGGGAACTGCTTAAGATTTGATTTCACGAGGCGGAAGAGCCGTCCGGCGGCCATACGGCAACGGGAAAGGACGGCTCCTCCACCTCTTTATTATTTAACTACCTTAACCCCTCAAATTCCCTTAAAAAGAACGATTGAATGAAAAAGTGGACTATCGAAGACTCGAAGGAGCTCTACAACATCAACGGTTGGGGCACTTCCTACTTTGGCATCAACGACAGCGGCGATGTCTATGTCACACCATGCAAGGACGAAACGCAGATTGACCTGCGCGAAGTGATGGACGAGCTGGCGCTGCGCGATGTCACGAGCCCCGTGCTGCTGCGCTTCCCCGACATTCTCGACAACCGCATAGAAAAGACAAGCAGCTGCTTCAAGCGTGCGGCGGAGGAGTACGGCTACAAGGCCGAGCACTTCATAATCTACCCCATCAAGGCCAACCAGATGCAGCCCGTGGTGGAAGAGATCATCTCACACGGACGCAAGTTCAACCTCGGTCTGGAGGCCGGCTCGAAACCGGAGCTCCACGCCGTCATCGCCGTACAATGCCAGAGCGACTCCATCATCGTCTGCAACGGCTACAAGGACCAGAGCTACATAGAGCTGGCGCTGCTGGCGCAGAAGATGGGAAAGCGCATTTTCATTGTCGTTGAGAAGCTGAACGAGCTGGAGATAATAGCCCGCGTGGCCAAGAAACTCAACGTCAGCCCCAATCTCGGCATCCGCATCAAGCTCGCCGCCTCAGGCAGCGGCAAGTGGGAGGAGAGCGGCGGCGACGCGAGCAAGTTCGGACTGAACAGCAGCGAGCTGCTCGAAGCGCTCGATCTGCTCGAACGCAAGGGAATGCGTGAGTGTCTGCGGCTCATCCACTTCCACATCGGAAGCCAGATAACCAACATCCGCCGCATACAGGCCGCACTGCGGGAGGCCGCACAGTTCTACACGCAGCTGCACAAGATGGGCTACAACGTCGACTTCATCGACTGCGGCGGAGGACTCGGCGTCGACTACGACGGCACGCGCTCGCCGAGCAGCGAGAGCTCCGTCAACTACTCGATACAGGAGTACGGCAATGACTGCATATACACTTTTGTCGACGCCGCCGACAAGAACGGACTGCCCCATCCGAACATCATCACCGAGAGCGGGCGCTCGCTGACGGCCCACCACTCCGTTCTGGTCATAGACGTGCTGGAGACCGCCGCCGTGCCGCAGATGGCGGAGGAGTTTGAGCCGTCGGCCGACAGCCACCAGCTGGTCAAGGACCTCTATGAAATATGGGACAATCTGAACCCGCGGACCATGCTGGAGGACTGGCACGACGCGCAGCAGATACGCGAGGAGGCGCTCGACCTGTTCAGCCACGGCATCGTCGACCTGCGCACGCGGGCCGAGATAGAGAGCATGTACTGGAGTGTCTGCCGCGAGATAAACATCCTCGCGAAGCATCTCAAGCACACTCCGGAGGAGCTGATGAGCCTCGACAAGCTCCTCGCGGACAAGTATTTCTGCAACTTCTCGCTCTTCCAGTCGCTTCCCGACTCATGGGCCATCGACCAGCTGTTCCCCATCATGCCCATCCAGAGGCTCGGCGAGCGCCCCACGCGCAACGCCACGCTGCAGGACATCACGTGCGACAGCGACGGCAAAATAGCCAATTTCGTCACCAACCGAAACAACTCCCACGTCCTGCCGGTCCACACGCTGCGCAAGAACGAGCCCTACTATCTCGGTGTCTTCCTCGTCGGAGCCTATCAGGAGATACTCGGCGACATGCACAACCTCTTCGGCGACACAACAGCTGTCCACATCAGTGTTCAGGACGGCCACTATCATATCGACCAGATCATCGACGGCGAGACCGTCGCCGAGGTGCTCGACTACGTCCAGTATGACCCCAAGAAGCTGGTGCGCCAGCTGGAGGTGTGGGTAACTAAGAGCGTCAAGCAGGGCAAGATAACACTCGAAGAAGGCAAGGAGTTCCTCAGCAACTACCGTTCGGGACTCTACGGATATACCTATCTGGAGTGAACGGCGTAAATGCGAACAGCGACAGACATCATTGTTCTCGTATGAGCACATTCCGATACATGTCAATTATTATATGAAAACGCAAAGGCCGCAAAGGCGCAAAGATAATTCCGCTTGAAAATCATGGCTGTTCGGAAGATAACTCCGCTACAGCGTGAAAGTCCTTTCCATTATTATCATCTGGATTGCCCCATACTTTCCTATCCGTTACAAAATGAGCATTATTGATAATGAAACTTAATAAACGATGTGGAAACATCCTGTTATCGGACATTTTATGTACCTTTGCCTCATGACAAAGTTGCCCCCGACACAGCTAAACCGGGCTTCCGTCGTCTCATCTGCATATCTTTACCACAACGTGAATATACATGAACTAATCAGAATATGAAACAACTTGTTTTATCGCTTGTCATGACATTAAGCATGATAACCACCTGTCTCGCGCAGAAAGTCTGGAAAGAACCGGCCGCCATCAACATGCCTTATACGGAAGATGCGTTCAAGGTGACCGAGGTCGAGTTTAAAGATACGGAGACCATTCTGCGGCTTAACATGAAATTCCAGCCACGGGCAAAAATAAATGTTCAGTCGACTGCATGTCTGAAGGCTGACAACGGACAGTCATATAAGATTAAGTCAGCTGAGATTGTCGGTGAAAACGCGCGGGCGATAGAGCTGAATAAGAACTTCAGGGTTTCAGACAGCGGCGAATTGGACGTCGCACTTCATTTCGACCCTCTGCCCGCAGGAATCAGAAGTTTCGACTTCATTGAAGGAAACATAAAAAATGCGTTCAAAATCTGGAGCATAACCGACCCGGCTGTTTACTGCAAGACCGGTCTCTTCAACAGCAACTGGCGCAACGAAGAGTCGGGCGACTGGGAAATAGGTCTTTATGAGGATTGTGCCGTGTACGACAGCAGGTTGTGGCGATATAAAGTCCGTAAAGACAAAAAGGTTGTCCTGACAGACGGCAATGAGGACGTCACCGTCACGTTGGGCAAGGAAAAGGACGGTAAGCGCAGCATCGCTATCAACGGCCGTAAGATGCTCTGTTCGCGGATAACTTCAAAATTCCTTCCGGACTATCCCACGCCTGACGAAACGCCGTTCAAGACCGGACTGGCGGAAGGTGAGGCCGTCATAAACGGATGGCTGAAAGACTGGCCTGCAGAGCTGCTCAACGTCGGCAAGGACTTTGAGGTCGACGTTTACAACGTCCTGACACATTCCGAGAATACGTATTCTGCCAAAATCGACTCTTTCGGCCGTTTCCAGATAAGACTTCCCCTGACAGGAGCTCAGGAGATGTATCTGGACAGAAAGCGTTCGCCGGTCGCCACGGTATTGGAGCCGGGTGAGACCTACTTCCTGCTCATTGACAAGAAGGCCGGATGCACATTGTTCATGGGCAAGAATGCACGGCTGCAGAACGAGTTGCTGGCTCACAGGATGAGGTCTGAAAGTGCATACGTTGACCTGCGTGGAGATTTGGACAATGACTCTATCATAGTACTGAAGAACCGATGGACCGACGCATATTGTCAGAATCTTGAAAAGATAAAGGCGCAGGCCGGGAAATGCCCGACACTGAGCAGACGCTATCTTGACTACCGTCGTGAAGACTGCAAGTTCACGGCATGTTGGGAATTGATGCAGTTGCAGTATTATGCCAATGACTACACGCTGCCGGCAGAGCTTCTTGACTATGTGGGCAAGACGGCAATCATAAATCCGGAAGTCCCGCTGTCGCTCACTCGCTCATTTGATTTTTACTTGAATCATCTCATCTCTTATTATAAACGCCAGAAGCCTAAAAACACGATTGTGACCCCCGAACGGCTCCTGTCGTTCAAGAAGGAAGGGATGGTGTACAGTAAGGACGAAGAGGCTATAATAAAGAAGTGGCAGGGCTATCTTGACGAGATGAAGGAATATTCGAAACTGACCAAGGACGAAGAGCGTGAGAGTTTCAGAAAGAAGATCAGCGAAAAGTATGCCGGTATCAACGAAGAACTTGATGTCATATTCCGCCGTGACGATTTCCAGACTTTCTACAAAGCGAAGATGCCCAAGCCGTTCCAGAACGAGGCGGAAGTCATAGACTCGCTTTACTCTGACCCGACGCTGCGCGACATCTGCCGCGCACGCGAACTTTACTTCTATATCGACCATGACCATGTACCGCTGCCGGAGAGCCATCTCGCTGTGGCCAACGGAATAAAGCACCCTGTCGTACGCAAGGCTATACTCGAAGCCCACAACTATTACAAACAGCTTGCAGAAAAGGCCGAAGCTGCCGTCAAGGCAAGCATCCGCCCGTCTTCTGACGTAGAGGGACTGACCGACGGTAAGGCCATACTCGACAAGATTGTGGAACCATACAGGGGACGGATTGTCTATCTCGATATATGGGGAACGTGGTGCTCGCCGTGCAAGAGAAAGCTCAAGGAGTCTCCCGAAGTGAAGAAGCAGCTGAAGGACTACGACATCGTATATCTCTATCTGGCCAACCGCTCATCGGAGGAGTCGTGGAAGAACATCATCGCGGAATACGGTCTCACCGGTTCCGACTGCGTTCACTATCTGCTTCCGGAAAAACAGCAGAATGTCGTGGAGGAATATGTCGGCCTGACGGGCTATCCCACATACCGCCTGATTGACAAACAGGGCAACATGCACAAGCTGCACTGGAATCACACCAGTGATATGGGCGAGTTTCTGAAGACCGTCAGGACGCTGGCCAATCAGTAGTTCCGGAGGATATTTAAACGCAAAGACGCGAAGACGCAAAGTCTATTTTCTTAGAACTTTGCGTCTTCGCGTCTTTGCGTTTAAAGATGTCTTTCGTTACATGGCGAAGGCGTTGAAACCGCCGTCAACCACGGCCACCGTACCGGTCACGAAGCGTGCGGCGTCGCTCATCAGATAGTGGATCGTTCCGCACAGCTCGTCCGGGTCGCCCATACGGCCGAACGGGGTCTGACGTATGACGTCCTGACCGCGCTGGGTGTATGTTCCGTCGGGATTGGTCAGCAGGGCGCGGTTCTGCTCGGTAATGAAGAAACCGGGGGCAATGGCGTTCACGCGGATTCCCTCACCGAACTTCTTGGCACATTCCGTAGCCATGAAAGCTGTGAAATTGCTGATGCCGGCCTTTGCTGCCGCGTAGCCGCAGACACGGGTCATGGGGCGGAAGGCGGCCATTGACGAGAAGTTGATGATGCTTCCGCGGCCCTGCTCTGTCATCGGTTTGAGGAAGACCTGCGTCGGAATGACGGTGCCGGTGAGGTTGAGCGACAGGACGCGCTGGAACTGTTCCGGGTCGAGGTCGAAGAAGTTCTGGTCCGGGCCGATGGTGGCGCCGGCCATGTTGCCGCCGGCTGCGTTGAGCAGCGTGTCGATGCGGCCGTACTTCGCCATGATGTCGTCGCAGTTCTTCTGCACCGTCTCCTGACACATGACGTCCGTCTTCATGAACTCGCACGTTCCGCCGGCCTTGTTGATTTCTTCAGCGATGGCGTTGCCCACGTCCTCCTTGCGTCCGAGGATTATCACTTTGGCACCGTTCTGTGCCAGATATTTTGCTATGGCCCGGCCGAGCACTCCCGTTCCTCCGGTGATGACTACGACGTAGTCCTTTATGTTGAAAAGTTCGTTCATAAGCTGTTTATGGTGAAAGTTTAGAGTTATTCGTGAAATCCCGGCTGCTTATACTCTATGCCCAGTTCGCGGTCGACAGTGGCAAGGATGCCCTGCACCTGTCCCATGGCGAACATTCGTCCGAGGAACGAATAGCCGGCGTTATATCCGCGCTCGCCGTCGCCCAGCATCGTCATGCCGTGGTCAACGCGCATGGGGAGCTTCGGGTTTGTCTTCTCGAAAATGCGCGCCAGCTCTATCACGTCGGCACGTCCGCCCAGATGGCTTGCCTCGGTGAAGTCGCCGTTGGGGAAGATGTGGCATGAGCGCAGATGGACGAACCACGTGCGTGAGGCGTACTTGCGGGCCAGTTCCACAATGTCGTTGTGGGCTCCAGCCGACAGGCTTCCGGCGCAGAATGTCAGTCCGTTGTGAGGATTGTCGACCGCGTTGAGGAACCATTCGATGTCCTCGTCGCATGTCACGATTCGCGGCAGACCGAGGATGGGGTAGGGCGGGTCGTCCGGATGGACACACATGTACATGCCGCACTCCTCGCATACCGGCATGATGGCCGCGAGGAAGTAGTGCATGTTCTCGCGCAGCTGTTCCTTGCTGATTCCGTCGTAGAGCGCCAGCAACTTGCGGAACAGCTCCACGGGCTGCGCCTCGCCCTCCTTGAAGTTTCCGGAGACAAAGCCCTGGGTCTTTATGACGATGTTCTCAACCAGCTTACGGTCGTCTTCCGGTGTCATCCGCGCCTTGATTTCGTCCGCCTCGGCGAGAATGTCACGCTCGACGCCCTTTATCTTGAAGTTCGCCCAATCCTCGCGTGCACCTTTGCGTTGCAGGATGTATATGTCGAAATAAGCAAATTCGGCAAAGGAGAAATACAGGTTTGTCGTTCCGTTGGGGTTGGGATGGTCGAGATCCGTGCGTGCCCAGTCGAGTACGGGCATGAAGTTATAGCAAATCGTATGTATGCCCTCGGCCGACAGATTGCGCAGACTTTCCTTGTAGCGCTCAATCTGTTCGTCGCGGTCCGGTCCGCCATACTTGATGCTCTCCACTACGGGCAGACTCTCGACGACGCTCCAGCGCATACCGTAGCTTTCGATGTATTCGCGCAGGTCACGTATATTCTCGCGTGTCCATACTTCGCCCAGCGGCACGTCGTGAAGAGCCGTCACGATGCCCTCGACACCGATTTCCTTTAGCATGGCAAGTGTGATCTTGTCGTTCTTGCCAAACCATCTCCATGTTCTTTCCATTGTTGTTCGTTTTATTATTTCAGGTTCTGTCAGCAAAGATACTGAAATATTGATTATTACGTGTTTACGCGACCGCGTTTTTTGATGCAAACGTTTACATTTTGGGTGTCACTTTCTTAATAATCTTAGTTTTTTATCAGTATTCTTATTTAGTTTGAGAAGAATTTTTATAACTTTGTTTCCCAGATAGTTGTCTGTGAGCATTGTGTATCGCATATTTGATAAAATATGACGTGACATTGGGATGGCAGACAACATTCTGGGGCTATTGGAGAGACTTGATAGATAATAATGTATGCGAATAAAAGGAAAGCTGTTTTCACATAGAATAGACATGGAGAAATCTTCTTCACGCACTGCCGTTGTGATGGGAGCAACTTCCGGCATAGGGCTTGAAGTGGCAAAGGTTCTTGCCCGGCGTGGCTGGAGAGTCGGCGTCGCGGGCAGGAGGGGAGACGTGCTGGCAAAGATGGTGACGGATATTGACGGCATTGTTGCCAGCGAGGTGATTGACGTCACGACATCCGGAGCTATTGACGGCTTGCACCGGCTTTTCCGTAAACTTGGCGGTAGGATGGACATGTATTTCCATAGTTCCGGCATCGGTTATTATAACACAGAACTTGAAGCTGACAAGGAGCTGAAAACCATAGAGACGAACTGTCTCGGCATGGCAAGGCTCGTGGGTGAAGCATTCCGGTATTTTGAATCACATGAGGACATTGACGGCCGGATAGCCGTCATCAGTTCCATCGCGGGGACAAAGGGGCTCGGAGCCGCACCGGCGTATTCGGCTTCCAAGCGGTTTACAAGCCATTATCTTGAAAGTCTTTGCCAGTTAGCAAGCATAAAAGGCATACGCAGCATACATATATCCGACATAAGACCGGGATTTGTCAAGACGCCGCTGATAGAAGGAAGCAGTTTCCCCATGCAGCTCGATGCGGAGAAAGTGGCAACCGACATCGTGGATGCGCTTGAACGGCGTAAGTCCGTGGTCACTATCAACTGGCTTTACCGGATTTTTGTGTTCTTTTGGCGAATGATACCTCGTCGGATTTGGATAAGGATGATAATAAGGTGAGTGATACCCAAAAAAGAATAACAAGAATTGGATAAATAATACGATAAATGGAATAACAAACTATGGCATCGAAATTTGGAAGCCATTCCAGCATTTCGATGCCATAGTGCTTTTATGTATTCCGATGTCGGTCAGAACGTGTATGTCTCTTAGTAGCTTCGGGCAATGATCACGCGGCACTTGGCGGGCTTTCCGCTGACCATGTCGACACCCGGAGTCTGTTCGTAAGCGAACGGAACGCAGCGGATGGTGGCCTGAGTCTCTTCCTTGATTTTTGCCTCGGTCTCGGCTGTGCCGTCCCAGTGGCAGAGGAAGAAGCCGCCGTTCTTGACTTTCTCCTTGAACTCCTCGTAGTTGTCACATTCGTAGACGTGCTCGTCGCGGTATTTGCGTGCCTTCTCGAAGATGTTGTTCTGGATGTCTTCGAGCAGTTTTTCTACATATTCAACGATGCCGTCCATTGACACTGTCTCCTTATCGAGCGTGTCGCGGCGCATTACTTCGACGGTGTTGTTCTCCAGGTCGCGGCCTCCCATGACGAGACGTACGGGTACACCCTTTAGCTCATAGTCGGCGAACTTGAATCCCGGGCGCTTGTTGTCGGCATCGTCATACTTCACGCTGATGCCGGCTGTGCGCAGGGCGTCGATGACCGGTGTGAGGCGCTCGGTGATGGCAGCGAGCTGGTCGGCACCCTTGGTGATGGGTATGATGACGACCTGAATCGGGGCGAGACGCGGAGGCAGGACGAGACCGTTGTCGTCGGAGTGGGTCATGATGAGTGCGCCGATGAGACGGGTTGACACTCCCCATGACGTTGCCCATACGTATTCGGGGCGGTTGTCCTTATTAAGATAGGTGACGTCGAACGCTTTTGCGAAGTTCTGGCCGAGGAAGTGGCTCGTTCCGCTTTGGAGAGCCTTTCCGTCCTGCATCATGGCCTCGATGGTGTATGTGTCAAGTGCGCCGGCGAAACGCTCGGTCTCGCTCTTCACACCCTGAAGCACGGGCACGGCCATCCACTTCTCGGCGAAGTCTGCATAGACGTGGAGCATCTTCTGGGCCTCTGCCTCTGCCTCCTCGCGTGTGGCGTGGGCCGTGTGGCCTTCCTGCCAGAGGAATTCGCTGGTGCGGAGGAACGGACGTGTGCGCATCTCCCAGCGCATGACGTTGCACCACTGGTTGCACATCAGTGGCAGATCGCGCCATGACTGTATCCAATTTTTATATGTATTCCAAATGATTGTCTCGGATGTGGGGCGGATGATGAGCTCCTCTTCCAGACGTGCCGACGGATCAACCTCGACGCCGCTCTTGTCTTCCTTGGCGCGCAGACGGTAGTGGGTCACCACGGCACACTCTTTGGCAAAACCCTCGACGTGTTCTGCCTCCTTTGAAAGGAACGACTTCGGTATCAGCAACGGGAAATAAGCGTTCTGCACTCCGGTCTGCTTGAACATGTCGTCAAGCTGGTGCTGCATCTTCTCCCAAATTGCATAACCGTAGGGTTTGATAACCATACATCCTCTGACAGCAGACTGCTCCGCCAGATCGGCCTTTACAACCAAGTCGTTATACCACTGGCTGTAGTTGTCGGCCCGTTTTGTTAGTTCCTTTAATTCTTTAGCCATACTTAATGTTTATTTTCTCAAAATATGACTGCAAAATTACAAAAAAAACTTGTAATTGATATGATATTTGAATAAATAGATTACCTTTGCATTGCGAAATGCAAGTTTAACATTATAAAATATCAAACAAATGAAGAAATTTAAGGTAATTACTCTGACTCTCTGCCTCGGAATCGTCATGGCAGGATGTAACAACACACAGAAGGGTGCAGCTATCGGAACCGGCGGTGGTGCCGTTCTCGGAGCTATAATCGGTAAGATTGCAGGTAACACGGCTGTCGGTGCAGCCATCGGTGGCGCAGTAGGTGCCGGTGCCGGTGCTATCATCGGTAACCGTATGGACAAGGCCAAGAAGGAGGCTGAGGCTGTTCAGAACGCTCAGGTACAGCAGATCACCGACGCTAACGGTCTGCAGGCCGTTAAGGTTACGTTTGACTCCGGTATCCTCTTCGGTACAGGTTCGTCAACTCTGGCTGCTACGGCCAAGACTTCGCTCCAGCAGTTCTCTCAGGTGCTGAAGAACAACTCTGACTGTGACGTGGCTATCCACGGCTATACAGACAATCAGGGCTGGAAGAACAGCACACCGGAGCAGAGCATCCTGAAGAACCAGTCGCTGTCAGTAGACCGCGCAACAGCCGTTTCTTCATATCTCCAGGGCCTCGGTGTTCCCGTTTCTCAGATTAAGAGCGTGAACGGTTATGGTCAGGACAACCCCGTTGCCGACAACTCTACAGCTGCCGGTCAGGCTCAGAACCGTCGTGTGGAAATCATCATGTATGCAAGCCAGCAGATGATTCAGGCTGCTGAGAACGGAACTCTCAAATAATCGGGCGGAAGTCTTACGCAGTCAGGATATAAGTGTATTCCTGTCGAAAAAGACATATATCGTATGATTATCCTAAAAAGAATACGTATGATATTGCGATGGATGGTGGTTGCCTTTTTGGCTTCCACCATTCTTTCGGTTATAGCTCTGCGGTTCGTTCCGGTCTATTTCACGCCGCTGATGTTCATCCGTGTCGGCCAGCAGATAGCTGCCGGTGATGACATACGTCTGAGGCACAGGTGGGTTCCGATGAACAAGATTTCTGCGGAACTGCCCGTCGCAGTTATGGCCAGTGAGGACCAGCGCTTCATGGACCATCATGGTTTTGATTTTCAGGCCATTGAACATGCTGTGAAGACAAACGCTAAGCGTGGCGCTAAGCGCAAACTGGGAGCCAGCACAATTTCGCAGCAGACGGCGAAGAACGTTTTTCTTTGGCCCGGACGTACGTGGGTGAGAAAGGGACTGGAGGCTTATTTCACTTTCCTCATAGAGATTTTCTGGAGCAAGGAGCGCATCATGGAGGTCTATCTCAACTCCATTGAGATGGGGCGTGGTATCTATGGGGCTGACGCCGTGGCGGAATGGCATTTCCATTGTCGTGCTCAGGAACTGACGCGGGAACAGTGTGCGCTGATTGCGGCGACGCTGCCGAACCCTCTGAAATTCAATTCAGCTTCTCCAAGTCCTTATATGAAGAAACGGCAGAGGAAGATTCTGCACGAAATGAAGTTTGTGAAAGGGTGGGAGAGGAAGGATGCCGACTGACGGCCGGCCGCCTTTCCCCATGTTTCTGGATTGCCTTTCACGGTTTTTCATTTTGCCAATAGAATACGACATACATCCAGTGGTTTTATTACACGGCTCATGTAACGGTGTTACGCGGCTCACGTGATGATGTTACGTGGCCCATGTAACACTGTTACGTGAGCCACGTAAAACTAAAGTTGTATGTTAAACGAAGGAACTGTGGATTGTTATTTCTGAATGATATGATTGTTTTTTCTGAAATTTCGGATTGCTCCGGAAATGCCATAAACGGATGAAACGAAAAAAAGGAATGTCGTTATGACATTCCTTTTTGCTTTCTTGCGGAAAGTGAGGGATTCAAACCCCCGATACCCGCAATGGGTATACCGGATTTCGAGTCCAGCGCATTCGGTCACTCTGCCAACTTTCCTGTTTGCGGTTGCAAAGTTAATATATTTTCTCTTAACCGCAAAATTTATTCGAAAGATAATTTGTTTAATCTTTCACGCAGCCGCTCTGCTTCCGATTTACGGATGGCCAATCTGATTTCACAGGTGTTGTCGTATGCCTGTGAGACGATGCGTGGCGACATTTCCTTTATCACGCGCATGACGTCGTTGGTCATTATATACGGAAAATTATACACGACTTCTTCTTCAACCTGTCTGACCGTTATTTCGGAATGGCTGATGGCGTCTGCCGCGGCCGCCTTATAGGCTACGATCAGCCCGCCCGTACCGAGGTTTACTCCACCGTAGTATCGTACTACGACAATAAGTATGTCCGTAAGCTCGTTGCTGTTGATCTGGCCGAGGATAGGCTTGCCGGCCGTGCTGCTCGGCTCGCCGTCGTCGTTGGCCCTGAACGTTGTCCTTTTGGGACCGAGCATGTAGGCGTAGCAGACATGGCGGGCGTCATAATACTTCTTCCGGTATGTGTCCAAGATTTCCGCAATCTCATCAACGGATGTGACATGATGGGAAAAGGCGAGGAACTTACTCCTCTTTTCGGAGTAATATCCCTCGCCTATGTTTGATATTGTCTTATATTCGTCGGTCATTTCTTCGTTGTGGTAAATTCTGTGCGCATGCCTCCGGTTGAGAGGTAACGCAACGTCAGGATTATGCCAACTTGTGAATGATTAGGCCGGAACGGAGCTTCGGTTCAAACCATGTTGCCTTTGGAGGCATGATTTTTCCGCTGTCGGCGATGTCCATGATTTGCTGCATGGATACCGGATATAAGGCCAGTGCCATACGCATCTCACCGCTGTCCACACGGCGCTTCAGCTCGCCAAGACCGCGCAGACCACCGACGAAGTCGATGCGCTTGTCGCTGCGGAGGTCTTTTATGCCGAGAATGTCGTCGAGTATGAGGCGGCTCGAAATGTCAACGTCCAACACTCCGATGGGGTCGTTGTTGTCATACGTGCCGTCCTTGGCCGTGAGGCTGTACCAATGGCTGTCGAGATAGAGCGAGAATTCGTGGAGCTTGGCCGGCTTGTAGATTTCCGTGCCCTTGTCCTCTACGGTGAAATTCGTTGTCAGCGCATTGAGGAACTCTTCCGATGACATGCCGTTGAGGTCCTTGACGACGCGGTTGTAGTCGAGGATGGTGAGCTGGGAAGCCTGAAAACATACGGCCATGAAGTAGTTATACTCCTCTGTTCCCGTATGGTTGGGATTCTGCTTCGCCTTCTCTGCGCCGACCAAAGCGGCCGCGGCAGAGCGGTGGTGACCGTCGGCGATATAGAGATACGGCATCTTCTCAAACTCGTCCGTGACGGTCTTGATGTCGTTGTCGTCGCTGACAATCCAGAGCTGATGGCGGAATCCGTCGATGGGGGCGATGAAATCATATTCCGGTTCGGTTACCTTGTATTTGCTGATGAGGGCGTCCAGCACGGCGTTGTCGGGGTAGGCGAAGAACACCGGTTCGATGTTGGCGTTGTTGACACGTACATGCTTCATGCGGTCTTCCTCCTTGTCACGACGGGTGAGCTCGTGCTTCTTGATGACTCCGTTGAGATAGTCGTCCACGAAAGCTCCGACGACGAGACCATACTGCGTCTTGCCGTTCATGGTCTGGGCGTATATGTAGTATTGCTCCTTCTCATCCTGCTTGAGCCAGCCCTTGTCCTGAAACTTCTGGAAGTTCTCTGCGGCCTTCTCATAGACACGCGGGTCGTATTCGCTTGTGTCCGGAGTGAAGTCGATTTCGGGCTTTATGATGTGGTAGAGGCTCATCTCGTTGTCCCCGGCTTCGGCTCTGGCTTCCTCGGAGTTGAGCACGTCATACGGGCGTGACTCAATCTTCTCGACCAGTTCTTTGGGAGGACGTATGCCTTTGAATGGTTTTACTTTTGCCATAACGGATTTTTATTTGTTTATTTGGAACTTGGTGTCTCCCGTTGCGAAGAAGGAGTTGATCTGCTTTGCAGCGGCGATGCCGGCGTTGGTGTTAGCCTCGGCTGTCTGTGCTCCCATCTTCTTGGGTGTGCTGAAATAGCGGCCTTCAAACTTAGCGAACTCTGCGTCGGCGTCCGGTTTGATGTCTGTCACATACTTCAGGTCAGTGCGCTCGGCAAGCAGTTTGAGCAATTCGCTTTCGTTGATGACTTCCTTGCGGGCCGTATTTATGAGAATACCGCCTTTTTTCATCTGACCGACTATAGCGTAGTTGATGCTTTCTTTGGTCTCTGCGGTTGCAGGGATGTGGAGTGACACGATATCGCATGTCTTGAATAGTTCGTTCTGGTCAGCCACAGCCTTGACGCCTTCTTTCTCGATGGCCTCTTTTGGGCAATAGGCGTCGTATGCGTAGACGTCCATACCGAAGCCCTTGGCGATGCGTGCGACGTTGCGGCCAACGTTTCCGAAGGCCAGAATACCGAGTTTCTTGCCGAACAGCTCTGTGCCAGCCTTGCCGTTATAGAAGCTGCGTACGGCGTAGACGAGCATACCGAACACCAGCTCGGCTACGGCATTGGCGTTCTGACCGGGAGTGTTCTCGACAATGACACCCTTCTCCTTTGCGTATGCCGTGTCGATTGAGTCATATCCGGCACCGGCACGGACAACAATCTTGAGGTTTGTGGCAGCGTCAAGGACATCGGGAGTAACTTTGTCTGAACGCACAATCATTGCGTCAGCATCCTTGACAGCATCCAAAAGCTGGGCCTTTTCGGTGTATTTTTCCAATAAAACCAGTTCGTGACCGGCATTTTCTATTTCTTTTCGTATTCCTTCAACGGCTGTTGAAGCGAATGGCTTTTCTGTTGCTACTAATACTTTCATAATATTATATTTTTCTTTTATGGGTTGTTCTAAACTGAATTTGGATTGTTATAAAACGAAAAGAGGGCCTGCCAAAACCTTTTGGTTTATGGCACGCCCTCATTATAAGTTCTTATTAATGCTGAGCTTCAAACTCTTTCATACATTGTACAAGTGCGTTCACTCCCTCTATTGTCTGGGCGTTATAGCAGCTTGCACGGAAACCGCCGACACTGCGGTGGCCCTTTATGCCGACCATTCCCTTTGATGTAGCATACTCGAAGAACGGTTTTTCGAGTTCGGCATATTCGTCGTTCATGACGAAGCAGATGTTCATGACAGAGCGGTCTTCCTCCTTGACTGTGCCGCGGAACAGCTTGTTGCGGTCAATCTCGCTGTAGAGGATTTCAGCACGCTGCTGCGCCAGCTTGTCCATAGCCTCCAGACCGCCGTTCTTCTTTATCCAGCGGAGAGTCTCCAAAGCTGAATAGATGGGGACAACTGGCGGTGTGTTGAACATAGAGCCCTTCTCGACATGTGTGCGGTAGTCGAGCATTGTCGGTATCTGACGCGGAGCTTTGCCGAGAGTATCATCCTTGACGATAACCAAGGTGACACCAGCCATGGCCAGATTCTTCTGTGCGCCGGCATAGATGCAGTCATACTTACTTACGTCAACCGGACGGCTGAAGATGTCGGAAGACATATCGGCAATCATGCGGACATTGACGTCGAGCTCCTTGCGGATTTCCGTACCGTATATGGTGTTATTTGTTGTGATGTGCAGATAATCCACATCGTCGGGGCATGTCCATCCTTTGGGAATGAAAGTGTAGTTGGCATCAGCAGATGAAGCAACTTCAACAACCTCGCCGAACAACTTGGCTTCCTTCATAGCCTTCTTTGCCCAAGTACCGGTATTGAGATAAGCGGCCTTGTTGATGAGGAAGTTGTATGGAATCATACAGAATTCGAGCGAGGCACCGCCTCCGAGGAATATCACGGAATAGCCTTCCGGTATCTGAAGCAGTTCTTTGATGAGATTGACTGCCTCGTCAAGAACTGGTTGAAAGTCTTTTGCACGGTGGCTGATTTCCATAAGAGAAAGGCCAGAACCATTGAAGTCTAAACACTGCTTAGCAGTATTCTCTATCACTTCGCGCGGAAGCATAGACGGACCTGCATTAAAGTTGTATTTCTTCATTTGATTGTTAATTATATGTTTATAAATTCTGAGTGCGAAGTTACACTTTTTATTCCATTTGGCAAAATATTTTAGCAGAAATATAGGTAAAAGCCGTTGTTTTTAGCTATATGACAATTTCGATGATTGTTTTTATTCCTTTTATCTTTTCTCCGCGTGTCTGATTCAGCACGCTTTCGACCTTGTCTCTTGCGATAGCGGCGTAGGTATAGCGGTCCTTGACGTCGATGCGTCCTATCTCCGTCGGGGCGAGTCCGCCTTTCTTGCACAGGAACCCGACAATGTCGCCTTTGCTGAGCTTGTCTTTCTTGCCCTTACCTATATATATAGTCGCCATTCTTGCCGCAACCGGTGTTTGCCCGCCGGCCGGAATGTCGATATTCTTAATGTCGTCTTTGACAAATTCTGGGATATATTCATCCGGCCCGAGGACAAAGAAGGCCTGTCCGTCTGCTTCCCAGCGTGCCGTGCGTCCGACACGGTGTATATAGCTGTCTTCTGTTTGCGGCAGATGATAGTGGATGATGTTGTCGACATCAGGAATGTCAAGTCCACGCGAGGCCAAGTCCGTTGAAACGAAAACGTTTGCCGAGCCGTTGCTGAACTTATAGAGGGCGTCTTCCCGTTCCTTCTGGTCCATTCCGCCATGGAAATGGCTGACGGAAAATCCTTTGCTTTTCAGGTAGTCCGCCGTGCGCTCCACGCTGTCCCGATAGTTCAGGAATACAATCGAGTTGCGGTCTCCCTGTGAGCACAGCAGGTTATATAGAGTTTCGAGCTTGTCTTTCGTTGGGCTGCATACCTTATATATAGACACTCTGTCAGACACCTGTCCGTCCTTCTTCTGATGGTCAATTCTGACGGTTTTGTCCATGCGGACGAAATCTGGAATCTGGATGGTGTCCGTGGCGGACAGCAAAATCCTGCGTCTCACACCGGGGAGTTTCTTTATCAGACGTGACATTTCGTCGAGAAAGCCCATCTGCAGACACTTGTCAAATTCGTCGATGACGAGAAAGCGTATTCCGTAGGGTGAGATATTATTTTTGTCTAGATGGTCGTTGAGGCGTCCCGGAGTGCCGAATATGACGTGCGGCAGCTTTTGGCGGATTGTCCGATGCTCTTCCATCGCCGTGCGTCCGCCGTAGCAGCAGAGCGACCTGATGCCGCATCCCATTCCTTTCAGGACGTTGTCTGACTGTAAGGCAAGCTCACGTCCGGGCACAACCACCACTGCCTGAACCCTGTCGTCCGTCGGGTCCAGTAGCTCCACCAGCGGGAGCAGGTAGGCGAGAGTCTTTCCCGTTCCCGTCGGCGACAGAATGACAACGTCCTTGTCCGTATCGCGGACATTGGCGTATGCCTCCTTTTGCATCTCATTCAACTCCTCAATATGGAGTTTTCTCAGTATCTCTTTCAATTCCATCTGTCGTGATCTCTGTTGTTCGGATATGGAAGCTTTTCTACAGTGTCAGTTCATAAATCCCGCTCGGAACCTTGCGCTTGAGGACTTCCAGTTTTATGTCCGTTCCGGCGATGACGCCGTGGCTGCTGAGAATGGTCTCAACGGTCTTGCGGGCCAGTTCCGGATGGTTGTTGTCCTCGCTGAGATGACAGAGCCAGACGCCGTGCAGCCTCTCCGTCATGTTCTCGACGAGGGCCGTTCCGCAGGCCGTGTTGCTCAGATGTCCGTTGCCGCTCAGTATCCTTTTTTTGAGATGCTGCGGATAAGGACCGTTTTTCAGCATTTCTTCGTCGTGGTTTGCCTCAATGACGAGATAGTGGGCCTTGCCGATGAACGTCTTCATTTCGTCCGTGATGCTGCCGGCGTCCGTTATCAGACAGAACGTCACGCCTTCACATTCAATGCAGTAACCTACGTTATCGGCACTGTCATGAGGTACACCGAACGGCGTAATCCTAAAATCTCCAAGCGTGAGAGTCTCGCCCTTGGCGACATATCTTATATGTTCCTGATTGATTTTCCTTTGCACACAATAATTGCGTCCGATGCCCTGATGCACTTCGGGTGTTGTATATACAGGCAGATTATAGTCTCCGCTCAGACATCCAACGGACTTGACATGGTCGGCATGGTCATGGGTTATAAGTACATTGTGGACCGAAGACAGGCTCAGTCCGTAATCCTTAAAATACTTTTTCAGAGTTCTGATACCTATTCCTGTGTCTATGAGTAATCCATCCGTTGCGGTGAACAGGTAATAGCAATTACCGCTGCTTCCGCTGCCAAAGGATATAAATTTCAGCATTTCGTTATTATTTTGTGCAAAAGTAAGAAAAAACTATGTGAAAACCAAATGAAATTGGCTATCTTTGCAAAGATTTTGGCGTTACGTCTGTTTGGTTACGATACCTGTCCTGCTCCGTCGCGGCAGCGTGACAATGTCGCCGTGATGTCAGAGTTGCGCCTCAAGAGAATGGCAGTCCTGGTTCTTGCGGGTTCGCTTCCGGTTTTATCCTGATGCAATCCGGTAGGAACGGGCCTGAACGATAAAGGATGTCAGACATGAATTTCAAATTATTTGCGGCTATAACCACATTCTTTTTTGCAGCTTGTGATATTTCTTCAGATGCCGATGACGGCATCCGCAAGGATGCCCTTGCCTTTGCTGAGAATTACTTCAACTTCGATTTCCATGCCGCGTCAGACCATTCTACACCGGAAGGCCGGAAATGGATTGGCTATGTAGCGTCAAATGTAAGTGAGGCAGACCTGATTGTTCTGCGCTCCTACGGTCATGCAGCAGAGGTTGAAGTTAACGCCATAGACACCCAAAACGACAGTACGGTCATTGTGACCTTGTCCGTCAGC
>USFX01000020.1 GCA_900553965.1 uncultured Prevotella sp. | reverse complement strand
TCAGGCGATAAAAGATGCACGCGCAAAACTCGCGAATTTGCGGCCAAATGATTTTAATTTCTGAATTCTTCAAGGATCTGAAGGCTTTTGTCCGGATACTTCCGAGTTTTTAACAGTTTACGTTCAACACAAAAACGCGGATTGCAAATTACGGTTTATCTTCCGAACAGCCATGGTTTGCAAATCCGCTGCAGCATGAGAATTATATAAAGTTTTCAACATTCGTGACAGAAACGGTAGGATTACAAGAGGGATTTTGATAGAAGAAGTGGGGACAATGGGAGACGATGAGAAGGATGAGGAAAAAGGAAAATAAAGGGAAAATAGAAGGAAAGGAAATAGAATTGTGAAAAAAATGGAGGAGCGGGAGAAATACCAAAAACGCTGCGCTCCACACGCAGCGTTTTTGGTATCAATAAAGTATGTTGTGATCATTTGAACGGCAGATACCAGTTGTCGGTATTGCTTAGGTCCTTCTGAGGATTCTTGTCCTTGAGCTTGTCCTTGAGCCAAATGCCACCGAAGTTTGCGCCGTAATGCGGATCAGCGTTCTTGTGACGGGCCAGACGCATGAGGTCGTAGTAGCGCGTGCCTTCGAAAGCGAACTCCAGTGCATACTCGTCGCAGAGCAAATCCTCGACAGCGTTGATGACATCAGCCTTTGAGAGAGTATAGTTGATTTCCGCAGCCGGAGCGTCCGGATTCTCCGGATTTTCCAAAATCAACGGCTTTCCCTCAATCACACGTGAAAGATTATCATTCTCCGCAAGGGCGTCAATGTTTATCTTGCCAGCAACCTCCGGGAACTTGTTCTTCAGATAATTCAACTTATAGCCGGCAATCTTACCGAGCTGATATGTGTTAAATCCAGGGACGTAGTTGTTGTTTCCATCATAATCCGCCACCATACCACATCCATGGGCATGGATTCCTACCATATTTTCTTTCGGGAAGTTCAGCACATTTGCAGAAGAAAGCAACGGATAAGTTTCCGTCATAAGCTTTTGGCTCTCCTCTGTGATATAACCGATTATCTCATCCTTAATCTCGTCATGTCTTATCACAGCCTCACTAATAACGGCATCAGACAAACCGTCCTTAAGTATTGCGAAAGCGAGATCCGGATGGCCCATGCGGTTGAGAGCCTCTGCAAGATGCATCCAAACGGTCGAAGTACGATAGAGATACAGACGGGCATAAGCGACTTTGCGAAGCCAGATATATTCCTCGTCTTCATTTTCAGTCTGAACAGTAGAGATACTCTTATAACGAGCGTCTCCAAGCTGAGCCGAGCTAATCTCACCAATGCTGCTGCCAGCCTTCTCATAATAATATGATGTAGTGTCACTCAACTCAAGATAAGATTCCGACGGCTTCAACTGTATGTAGTCCGCCTTCATGACATCATTGCCGTTTGAAGCATAGAAATCAAATCCATAAATAGACGGCAAAACTGTGGTCACACCTTTCAGCCTGTTCATAGGCATCTGGATACAAGAGATATTATCCACCGCTGTCGCACCAGCAGTTGATGAACTGAATACACCTGCATACGAATTGCCACGCAAGGAATAGCCACCAAAATCTTCCGGAAGTTCTGAATAATTCCAAGAGCGTTGAGCTGCCAAATACGGAAATCTCTGAGATGCCGTAGCTACCTGTGTGAGATAATTCACATAATACTTTACCGCATTGGGATAATCATTGTTCTCAAGATAAAGATCTCCGAGAATGACATCAACCGGAATATAGAAAAGGTCGGACATGATTTCTATTTTCGTACCCCAGTTGGTGGAACCGAGATCAAAATTTCCATGATCCGGACACGGTGTGCCTGAATACTGAGCGAGATCAGGAGCAAGCGCCTCAATGATGCCAGCCAGATCCTTCATAGGAAAGTTCGTCGATTCAATCTGTGAGATTGAAGTCAGCGGCTCCGTCACGAAAGGCACGGTTCCATAGTTACGCGCCAACTGCAGATAGGCCCAAGCCCGGATAGCCTTGATGGCCACGTACTCGTTCTTGACAACCGGCGTACTACCGGTGAGCAGTGTTGTATCCCGATGGGCGATATAATAGTTGCAGTTATTGATTACACGATAGTACTGATAGGCACTGTCATACTTGTTTGTCGTTGTGGCCGAGAAATTTGCCAAATCCTGCAGGTTCTTGTCCGTGACGTTAGGAATGACCTTGACAAGGTCACCTCTCATTTCTCCCTGCAGATAATATTGGTCTGCCACGCTCTGCAATGCCTGCAGCACACCGAATGCATAGTACATAGAGTCGGTCTTTGCATCCATGGACGGATCAAAAATACGCTGTGTACTCTCTGTTTCGAGCATATCAGAGCAGCTGAACAATGAGCCGAGCCCCATCACAGCCGCAATGGCTATCATTATTTTCTTCATATCGTTGATATTACAAGTTAATCTTTACTCCAAATGTGAATGAACGGCTCTGAGCCAACGTACCGCAGTCAATGCCCTGATAGTAAACACTGTTTCCGATGCTGAACTCAGGATCATTGCCTGTATATTTTGTCAGAGTGAACAGATTGTGAGCCTCTGCCCAGACTGTGAGTCCCTGAAGCCATGTCCATGAACTGGGGACAGGAACACGATAAGAGAGGTTCACAGTCTTGAGACGCAAATAACTGCCGTCCTCTATCCATCTGTCGCTGAAACGGTTATTGCCCATCGGGTCACCGTATGCCACACGCGGAAGCTCCGTCTGCTGACCCTCATAGCGCCAGTGACCCACTTCAGCAACCTGCTGGTTGTAGAGCGTCGCGCCGCTGTTGAGGATAGAGCGCTGATAGTTATAGACGTCATTACCCAGACTATAGTTGAAACCGAGACTGAGAGTCAAATCTTTCCAATTGACGGAAGCAAAGATATTTCCATAAATGTCGGGATTAGGATCACCGATGACAGTGCGGTCCTTGGCGTCAATAGCACCATCACCATTGATGTCGACGAAGTGAACATCACCTGCATAGAAGTTCTTGTGGGCACCTGCGGCATCCTCCAAATAGAGATAGCCGTCTTTTCCAGCCGTGCTTGCCTCTGCGTTATCAGCGAAAACCCCTGCGGTCTTGTAGCCATAGAAGAGGCCTACCGGATTGCCTACAGAAGTGAGCATGGTAGCGCCATAGGCTGATGTTTCAAAACTGCCGTCGGGCAACTCCGTAATCTCATTCTTATAGTGTCCGACCGAAGCGCCGACTTCCACGCGCCAATCCTTTGTTACTACCGGCTTTCCAGAAACAGTCACCTCAAATCCTGTGTTACGCAACTTTCCGCCATTTGTCCAATAGCGGTTGATACCGGCTACAGGGTTGTTAAACGTCTGCAATGTGAGCAGATTGGAGGTGTTGTGGATGTAGTAGTCGAAGTTGACAGCGAGACGGTTGTTGAGGAAACGTGACTGCAAACCGATGTTCCACTTTGTCGTTGTCTCCCACTGTATCTCATCATTTCCGATGTTAGTCAGCTGAAGACCTGTCTTCGTATTATGGAAGAGCACGGCACTGTAACTGCTTCGTGCGGCATAGTTGTCGATGTCGTCATTACCGCTCATATCAAATCCTGCACTCAGACGCAGATAGTTGATACCGGAATTTTTCGGGAACCACTTCTCGTTCGTCATGACCCAGCCCAACTGCACGCTTGGGAACAGAGCCCATTGGACGCCGAAGAGTCCGAGACCGCCAGCATTCTCTCCGAAGCGGCTGTTGGCCTCACCAAGCAACGAAACCGTAGCGAAATAACGGTTCATATAGTTATAGTCAGCCGAGCCATACCACTGTATGTTCGTCCACGACTCGTTGATGCCTTTCGTCGCGCCACCTTCTGTTTCCAGCTTCGGGTTCTTGTCGTCCTTCTCTGAAGTAAACTCTGTGCTCAGGTTGTTTGCGTCCAAAGAAAAGTTGTTATAACGGAAACCAGCCGTAGCCGCGATGTTATGGCGTCCGAAATTCTTCGCCCAGGCGACAAATCCATTGGCGGCCAGATTGCGCTCCTCGGCGAAGAGCGAGCCCACCTTACTATAATATGTATTCACGCCCTCAACCTTGAACGGAGGCACGCCCTCAAAAGGTCTGAAATAACGCTGAGTGTTTCTGTTCAACACATAGCTGACAGCAGCACCCACCTTTATTCCATTCTTAAATGTATAGGTCGGTGCGACACGAACACTGAAATTAGTGTTCTCAATGATATTCTTGTTGTCACCCTCGCCATTTTCGATTATGGCCACCGGGTTTGCCAAAGAATACTTCGTGCCGTTGTCTATCTGGCTGAAAATGTCGTCATAGCTGCTCAACAGACTCGTAAATCCTCCGATAATGCTATTATACTGATACGGAGTCACAAGCGGCGACTTTATCGCAGCCAGATTTGCCGGAGCCGTGATGGTGCTCTGAGAGAAATCACCAGGGAAGCCGTCGTCAAAGAGCTTGGTGCTCGTACGGGCGATAGATATGTCGAACTTTGTCTGCAATCCCTTGAACACTTCAATGTCCGTATTGAAACGGAGGTTCATACGGTTGAAGCCGGTGTTCTCCACATTACCCTCAGTGTCCATATATCCCACAGAAAGATTATACATACCGACATCATCACCACCCTGGACATTGATGCTATAGTTCTGCGTCAGCGCAGTCCTGTAGACATTGTCCTGCCAATCGGTGTCGTTGTGATAAATGTTGTAATAGTATCCGTTGGGATCATCATTGAGGAATCGGAACGGAATGTTACGTCCGTCCAGTTCCGACATTGTGCCGAGCATCTCGGTCGCATACGTACGATACTGCGACGCGTTCATCATCGTCTGTGTCTGCGGAACAAGCGCTACGCCGACAGAGATATTCGCATCAATACGTGTAGCCATGCTATGGCCGCGCTTGGTCTCAATAAGGATGACACCGTTGGCTCCACGTGCGCCGTAGAGAGCGGTAGCATTCTTGAGGACTGTCACTTTCTCTATGTCATCGGGAGAAATATTTGCCAGCATGTTGTTGAAATGTCCGTCGTGGAGCGACGCACGTGTGTACTGCATGTCAAGCTCAATACCGTCAAGAACAATCAGCGGCATACTGTTGGAGTTTATTGAGTTGAGACCGCGGATGAACATTGCGGCTCCGCCCTCAACGGCTCCCGAGCGGACGATACTTCTGATGTCAGCCCCCAGCTTGTTGCCGATTTCCTGATCGACCGTAGCGGCAGTCTGACCTACGGTAAACTCATTCTTTGCCGTGATGTCGGTGCCCTTACCATAAAGCGGCGCAAACTTGTCACTAAGCATTTCGATGGCAACCGTCTGCGTAGAGTCATACGCTGCGACAGACACCTGTTGAGCCATATAGGCGTCAGAATGTACGTATAGCGCAGTGGTGTGTTCCGGAACCTTTATCGTGAACGTTCCGTCCTCATCAGTCATGGCCGTATAACGTATCTGGCCCAATGCCTGAAGCTGAATACCTGCAAGCGGCGCTTTTGAGGCATGGTCTACCACTTTTCCCTTGAGGGTCTTCATCTGGCCCATCATAGGAATGGCTGCACTGAAAGCCAAAGCACAGAGAGCTAATCTGAGACTCGGTCTCTGTAGTTTTTTCATATCGTTAGTGCTTTTCATTATTTTATTCATTAGAGTTTGAAAGTTCAGTCGGCAATAAGATAATACCGGCAATTCTCAACACACGGGCGTAATTCTCCCTCGCATATTTACTACCCAACTTGGGAGCGGTTATCTTCATCACGGGAAGACACAGCTGGTCGCTACTAACCTGACCGCTCTGCAAGCCATAATAAGAAACAGGGAATGTGATATTTCCAAGATAAATGGCGTCTATCCTGTTCATGTCATTAAAAAATGCATATTCTGCCTCTGTTTGAGGAGAGGTTGTCGGTGTCGTTTTCGGGGCAGTCATCGTTCCCTCTGGGTCGTTATTGAGGAAATAATGATCCACCACTTTTTTCGAAACAGGATCAAAATAGCTGATTGACGCATTGAACAAAGTCTGCTTCATTTCCGCTTCCGGATCATAGGTAGCATAATCCTTATCAGCATCCGGAGGAGCAATCACACAATATACTCTATAAGTTGTGGAGCGAACGGATCCCGCAGGATAAAACACATTATAAGCGCCTGACGACACTTTAGGCCTGAATAAGGATATAGTGACATTTGTGCCAAAAATTTCCGTAAGATCTTCCTTTATACCGTAATCATCAGTTGCACCCGGCAGATCAAACGGCAACAAGTCTTCACGAAGATTTCTTGCGGTAACCCTCTCTGCAGAGGAAGCCTGATACGCAGAATAAACGTTTGTATAGTGAACCGGCTTGTACCATTCCCACGGGAGGAAAGACATTTCGTCAACAATACGCACTTCTCCGTTACTCATCTTTACAGGGGCTCCCTGCTGATGTGCGAGAATAATGTCCGAATGACTGAAAAGTTTCTTGTTCGTACTTCTCAGAGTGTCGCTTCCTCGCATTCCCGGATTTCCGACAAGCCACTTGTTGTAGTCATTCGTATTGCTGTAAATAAGGTTGTCCGTCATGAACTTCTTGGTGAGTGAGTCCGTCTGATAAGCGGCATCACCAATCTTCACTTCCACATCCACCGGTTTATAAGTAACCTTATCCATGTAGTGGCATTTTGCCTTAATGGTTCCGTCACCATAATTCAAGTTGCTCTTGATTTCGTCATACGCCTTATCCCATGCCTCATTCGTCGGCATGATGATGGTATAAGAGCTGTCCTCGTTCTCAACCTGAGCGTTGACACGTTCAAGGAACGCATTGGTCGTAATCATGACAGAGTCCTCGTATGTCTGAAGACCGTCAACAATCGGGCCGAGTACACTGTTTTCCTCATCAAGCGTTTCATTCTCATAGCCTATTATAAATTTTGACAACGCATTTGTCTCTTCCCCGGTCTTGAGATATTCATAGATACTGGGACGATAGACTGCCTCGCCATCCATGATGTGCATTACGCCGTTGATACCGGCGATATTGCTCTTCGAAATGCTGACGTTGTCAAACGTTGCCGTCTCACTTGTTCCGGCAAACGTATAGCGCTTCTCGTTGATTGTGCGGATGCGCTCGTTAATCGGGGCGGAGATATAGTGATTATAGTCGGCTATGTGGTTCTCCACGAACTGAAAACGAAGCGTAGCACTGTCAAGAGCCGCCCATTTGCTGTCTATCGTGCCGTTGAGCGGAGCCCACACGGTATAGAAATGGGAAGAAGACAGTTCTTTGTCATAACCGCTCTTTTTGACCAAAGAGGCAAATTCACTTAGATTCTCGCGACTGCTGATTGACTCCCAAAGGCTTTGTGCAGCTTCCACATTTGCCTCTGCCGGCACCTCATTGTAGTCATCAAAGTCGGAGCATGATGTGGCAGCTAAAGTAGCTGCCAACATCGTGATTCCTATATAATACTGTTTCATATTCTTATCTCTTTTAGCATATTAATACCAGTCTTCTACGTATGCACCGCTGTTGACAAGGCTTGTAGGCACAAGCTCTATGAAGTCAAGCTGCCATTTGCCGTTCGGGTTGTCAATAACGTTCTTGAAACGGAACCAGTGGTCGTCACTCTGAAGATATCTGTCCGTACCGATGACAAGCCGAAGCACAGTCACTCCGTCTCCGCGACCATTACCACTTTCTGTATCACCAGATGTCACGTTCGTTCCTCCAAAGAATGAGTACGGGCCGCGCATGTAGCCACGGTTGTGCATGGCCTGATCGCTGGCGACACCCATATCGTCTTCGTCATAGAAAGCCGTCCAACCGATGAGCGGGTCCTCTGCCTTAATACGGGCATCAAGAGGAATTCCCATAGGCTGCATGGAACTCTTCGCGCTGGTCTTACCCATATAGAACTGCATCATACCTGCGTGATCCATAGGTGTATAGAAAAGGCGGAGCTCATAATCATTCGTAGGTACAGGCGGAAGCTTGATTGCCAAATCATACGTTCCCCATCCCTGAAAAGCGTCAGCCTGATAAGCACGATACCAAGCTTTCACGTTGTAACGCAATACCGAACCCGTCGAATAACATACTACATTGTCGAAAAAGTTGAGCGGAAAAGCAATACGAGCTCCACTACCTCCGGCATTCAGACCACTGACCTCATCAATGGAAAGATAACGGAAGCCGTTGTTCACCAACTCGGGCAGGAATGTCGACGAATCGAAGCGCAGACGTTCATTAAGCACACCCGTAGGAACGTTCCGATCATAAACGAGCATGCTCTTGATTGGAATGATATAGCCGTTTCGTGTTGCCGACTTGTCCTTGATTGACTCATCGGGATTCTGAACCTCGACACCTTCCTGCATCACGGGATGCATTCCGGCCGAACCCATCGTGCCCAACTCGTCTGTCAAAGTGTTGTTCTGCACCCAACGGTTGATGAAAATCTTATTGGGAGCCGTATTGCGCGGATTCCAAATCTTCAGCAGTGTGTTGGGTAGCATCGTCTCGTAATAATCGTAAGGCTCGCCTCCGTTGCAATAGTTCCACAGAAGTCCGGCCGGCGGGTTCTTGATACTGCTCGGCTTGAGGAACACCAGCTCGTTGTAAGGCATTCCGCAGTAGAGGATGTGATAGGCGACAAACATGTTGACCACGTTGAAACGATTAGTATAGTCCGTGCCGGTGCTAATCTCTATGTTCTTCTCACTTACATAATCATACCATCCGGAAGCACCTCCATAGACCTGTGCGCAATACTTTACCAAAGCGTTGAACCATCCTTCCGTATCATCCGTCTGAGGAGTAAAGCCGGCCTTATTCAGTTCCCGCTTAATGACTTCATCCGACTCTGCGAATATAGTGAACCTGACGTCACAAGTCTTAGGCCAATAAAGCGGGTTAGTGGGCTTACCGGAATTGTCTATATCCATATTGTCGTTAATCTCATAGGTGATAGGCTGTCCGTTCTCATCCGCCTTTTGCGTAACGCTGATAGAGTCACAGAGTCCCGTCCGCTTCAAAGCCTCGGAGAAAATCCTATAACCCTCAAGCTCTGCGAAGACATCGTTCATCTTGCGGTTGTTACGCGGCACGACCATGTCGAGACGATAGAGAATACCGTTCGTTCCTCTCACCTCTCCCGACACGTCATTACTGCCGATGATGCGCGCACGGCTGTTGAGAAGTATCAGACCGTTGTCATCCACGCTGGTTGTCATAGCACGGCGCAGCATCGTGGTGACGGTCTTTCCGTTACCGCCGAGCAGACTCAGTTCCTGCTTTGTGGAAGCGAGGTGATAAAGCGCGATGTCGTTGCAAAGGCTGTCGGAAAGTCCCTCCAACGAATTTTCCGTCATGGAGTTATGGTTATCTTCCGCCTTATACAAGCTGTCGATATACTCTGTGATGGCCTCATTCGTCGGAGCGAAGCAAGTGAATTGTCCGTATGACTTCATCATCCGGTCCATTCCACAACGCTGGAGGATATAGTTGAATGAAGACAGGTTTGCGTCCTCGTCAATCATCGCACCTATAGTCAGTCCCGTTGTCTCGCCACCATCATCGACAGTGGTTTTGGCATCTTCATCCGGTTCCGGATTACATGCCGTCACCATCATGCCTAATGCCGTCAAAGCGACAAAGATTTTTTTGCTATTGATGATTTTCATATTTAATTATGCTTTTTTCTTTGTTTATTTCCAAGATTTCTTTGAAAAGAATTCTCTTTGAGATTTATCGTGAGTACGGGAGACAGCACTTTGACAGCAGAACTGTCTCCCCTCATGCCACTCACACATAATTATATTGTCTCTTTCAAAAACTCTTCAAGCCATCCGCCTGTCAATTCGTTTCCGTATAAGAAGGATTTTGTCTCAGCCATGACCGGCAGGTAATGATGTCGGAATGCGGTACCGGCAGATAGAGACGCGGCTCTTCTTTCATCTTGTTTGTCCGCGAAGCACCGTTGTCATACTTGCGTCCCACGACATCAAGAAAATCCTGATAATTCTTCATATAACTGCCTTGATCGGCCAGCATAGTGCCATAGTTGCAAGGAGTCTCCTGATTGCGGTAGTTGAAGCGAAGCAGGTCAAACCAGCGTTTGCCTTCGAAGCAGAGCTCACGCAGACGCTCCTGAAGCACCAAACGCTCCAAAGCGGAAGGATCGGTATAGTTGACAGCAAGATACGCTCCACTTGCCCACGCACTTGAAGAAAGTGAACGCTTGTAGACTTGATTTACAATTTCAAAAGCCTCAGCAACTCTTGTGTCTTCCGGATCTACATTTTCACCTGCCAACTTGACGGAAGCGACCAACGCCTCGGCTTTCATCAGCAAGATGTCAGCCAAGCGATAAATGATGAAATTCTCACCATAGCTATCATACGCCTGAACCAACATGACTGTCACCGGTTTTTTCTGTATTTCCCAATTTACTTGCTGATTGACATACTTTGATATTGGGAAAACCGCCAATGTTCCATCCGTAACGGCCATGCAATTATTCCAATAACGCGCATCCTCCTTATGCAAATAAACACTATTCAAGTCGTCACCTTGACGAGAAGGGGAGACAATGTCTTTACCAAAAGCAAGAGGAGCAACCAAATACGGAGCTTTGTCTTTCTGATAGCCATAGTACATCTGAGCCAATCCTGCGTTCGTATTGGCAGCATTACTGTAATATTGGGTCTCAAAAATCGTCTCTTCCGAATTCTGACTAACATAAAGGTCTTTATACGCATCACTTCCCATCACCAGAGGATAGTCAAGATCCTGCGCTACGCCACCTTCTGTCTGTTTTCTCTCAGCCTGAAGTTTTTTCGATTCGATGACCTTGTCACAATAAGCGATGGCAGCCTGATAGTCGGCGTCACTGTGCAAGACCGAACCGCGCCAGAGATAAATGTCAGCCAAAATCGACTGTATGGCGTCTTTCGTTATCCAGCCCGTGCGCTTCCATCCCGACATAAAAGGAGAAAGAGCGTTCTTCTCCGCCTCAAGCAGGTCGTTGATGCAATTCTGCAACACCTCTGTCGGAGGAAGCTGGACCATAACACGGTCCTGACTCTCGGTCATATATGCCGTCGTCGTATAAGGAACGTCACGGAACGTACGCACTAAATAGAAGTAGCACAAGGCACGGAGCGCCAACATCTGAGAGCGGTCGCTTAGATAGTCGCTCTCGGTGTATGACGGGTCAATGTTCATGACGTTGCCCGCTTTTTCCATGACGATGTTGCAATAGTTAATCACCGTATATAAAGAGGACCAGTCAGAGAAAGTGTTGGTCGTCTCAATGTTCACCTCCTGAATCTGATTGAGCGCATTGCGCATTCCGTCATTCGTCGGGACAGCAGTATTGAGTATCAGCTCGTCAGAGCGGAATCCACCCCAGACGATAAGCCGCTGCTGGACCGCCGTACTGGCGAACTGCTTGTAAGCACCATTGACCATCAGGGACACGTCAGACTTGGACTGCCAGAAGTCCTCGTCCACTGTCTTGTCATTCGGCAGCAGCTCCATGTCCATACATGAAGTGGCAAGGAAAGCCGCCAATATCATTGATAAGTATTTTTTCATACTACAAGTCGTTTTTTAGAATCCAATGTTAATACTTGCGGTAAACTGTCTCGGACGCGGAGTCTGTGATTTGTCTTCCGCGATACCCCATCCCTTTGGAGAGACTTCGGGGTCGACGCCGCTATACTTCGTCCAGCAATAGAGATTGTCCATAGAGAAATAGAGCTGGAGCTGGTTGACACCGAGCGGCTTCAACATCTTCTTCGGGAAGCTGTAAGCGACCTGAAGGTTCTGGAAGCGCACGAACGAGCCGTTCTCCACGTAACGGTCCGAACCCTGCCAGTTGTAACCTGTGTTATACATGGCACGCGGCATCGGGGTTACGTCACCGTCCTTGCGCCAGCGGTAATTCACGGTTGCGCTCTGATTGTAGGCCGTACTCATCTTTTCCAACTCCATGCGTGCGAAGTTGACAACCTTGTTGCCGAAACGATACATGAAACGTCCCTTTATGCTGAAGTTGCCGTATTTGAGCGTAAGGTTGAAACCACCGTTGACCTTCGGCTGTGAGTTGCCGAGATAGACGATATCAAGCTGGTTGATCTGTCCGTCATGGTTGATGTCCTCATAGATGGCGTCACCACCCTGGAACATATAAGAAGATGTACCTTCCGAATAGTTGTAGGACATGCGCTTCGGGCTTCCGGTCTCCGGGTTCATGAGGACACGTCCGTTGGCATCAGTCACGACAGGAGCCGTTTTGCCCTGAGCCAGCATTCCGTTAATCCAACTCTCATACTGGGCGGCCGTCAAATTGTTCTCCTTCTTGTAGTTCTCAAGATATTCGTATGAATACTGGTAGACACCCTTGTAACGGAAACCGAATATCGAGCCAAGGGCGGCACCGATGGCCACACGCTGCACATATTTTCCACGGTCACTATAAGACCAAGGTTTGTTCAGGTCGGCAAGCACGTTCTCGTCCATCTCCGTCAGTTTGTTGTCATTCTGGGCGATATTGAAGCTGGCACTGACAGAGAACTTCTTATACTTGATGAAGTCACGCGCGCTGAAGTTCAACTCCCATCCCTCATTCTTCATCTCGCCGACATTGGCTGCCGAGAGTGTCGGGAAACCGGTCATTGAAGGAATCTTCAGATTATACATCAGCAGGTCGGTCGTCTTCTTGTTATAGTAGTCGAAGTCAATCGTGTACTTATTGAACAACTCAATGTTGAAACCGAGGTTGTAGCTCTCTGTCTTCTCCACATTCAGATTGTCGAGCTTCATACCGTCAAGCACAGCCGTAGACATCCAAGAACCGGAGACACTACCATAGTTGCCGGCACTCGTATTATAGTTGTTGTAGAACAGATAGTCCTTTGACGGCTGTTTGCCCACAATACCCCAGCTGGCACGGAGACTGAACAAGGATACGACTTTCTCGATAGGTTTCAAGAACTTCTCCTCGCTGATATTATAACGCAGGGAGACACCGGGAGAGTGAACCCACTTGTTCTTCGGGCCGAGACGTGACGTTCCGTCCATACGATAGGAGAAGCTGGCGATATATCTTTCCTTATAAGAAAGGAAGCCGTTGAAAATCAAGTTCTGAGAATTATACTGTGAGTTGCTGCTCGACATCGCATTAAGGTCAGACGTTATTGTCGGTGCGGAAAGTCCTGTCGGGACCTGACGCATGGTCAGAGACTGGCTGTTATACTTTTCCGTTCCCATCTCATACTGAGCCATAATCTGACCGTTCCAGTTTTCATTTCCGAAATACGGAGTATAAGTCAGCGAAGCACGTCCGTTTACCTTGAAGCGGTTGGACTCCTCCGTTGCCGACGTGTTGTAGTTCGCATTATTCCACCTCTCCGTCGCCAATGCCGCCGGAACGTATGAGGGAGCACTCTTCGCGTAGATATCGAAGTAGACACGACCGTTGAAAGTGAGTCGGTGCTTTCCTTCCTCAATGCCGAGCAACTCGTATTTGATATTGAAGTCCGGGTTCAGACGGTAGACTTTCTCACGTTTTGAAGCGAGATTGGCTATAGCGACCGGGTTGCCGAGGCTACGGATGTCACGGAGTTCGTAAGAAGAGAAATTTCCGAAAGTAGGATTTCTTTCAGCAGCTTTTCCCGAGTAATTCGGGTCAGTGTTGGGGTTCATTATATAGAACTCGTCCGTGTCCGAACCGTCTGCGTTCTGACGATAGACAGACATATTCGGAGCTATCTGCTGTGCGCGTCCGAGAAGATTGTCATAATAGTTCTTCTGGTTGTCCGTATATGTCAGGGCAAAGTTAGTCGAGAAGCGGATTCTCTCACTGACATTGAAGTCAAGGGCCAAACGTGTCGTAAAGCGGTCGAAGACCTGCTTGATGACCGTACCGGTCTGATGGGTGTAGGCGGCACTGATACGGAAAGTGGCTTTCTGACCGCCACCGGAAACATTGAGTGAATAATCGTGCTTCTGTCCGAACTGCGAAATCTTGTCCACCCAATCGGTGTTGTTGTTCCAGTTCTCGGACTCACTCCACGCGTCGCCCAGATATCTGAGCTCATAAAGAGTGTTTGTCGATTCAGGATCCTGCTTCGGGTTGTAGTATGCCTCTTTCATAAGCATAGTGTAGTCGTCACCGTTGAGCAGCTTATAACCGTCAGGCATCCATGTTCCCGAGAACATATATTTGAAGTTGACACGTGTCTTTCCACGCGAACCGCGCTTCGTCCTAATCTTGATGACACCATTGGAACCGTTAACTCCCCATACGGCTGTAGCGGCAGCGTCCTTCAAGACCGTGATATCGGCGATGTCATCCACGTTGACAGACAACAGCGACGCATACTGTTCCTCACTCGCGTTGGCGAAGTCAAAGTTCTCATCAGGGTTGTCGAAAATCTGGTCATCGACAACAATCAGCGGGTTGGCATCACCGTTGATAGTCGTCACACCACGCAGACGCATTGTCGTTCCGGAACCGAGGTTACCTGAGTTTGACACAATGTCAAGACCGGCAATCTCACCCTGCAGAGCTTCGTCAGCCGAGGTGAATGAGAGACCTTCGACCGAAGACATATCCATGGTCTGCTGTGACACGGCAATCTCTTTCTTGGACATCATAAGACCGCCCGTATTGGAACGTTTCGAACGGACCGTCACCTCCTTAAGCGCAGTCGATTCCGGCTGCAACTGAATTTTAAATACGGTCTGGGCACCGATGGGCACAATCTTTGTCTTGTCGCCCACGTAGGAAATCTTCAACTTGTTCTTCGGATTTTTCACCTGCATGGAGAAATTACCGTTGAAGTCAGTCTGTGCGGCCGACACGATACGATCGTTTGCATCAACCTCGACCACATTACCCATCATCACCGGGCCGGCATTATCAGTGACCGTTCCCGATATTCGCTTTGCCTGCGCCAGCATAGTCTGACTGACTACGCAGAGCAAGGCAGCGAACAAAAATCTTTTTATATTCATAGTAGTGCTCTTTAAAGTTGATTCTTTGCTTTCAGTTTCTTATATTCGTTGAAAGAACGCGACTTGGCGGCCGGAGTTCTCCACGCCTTGTCAAAACGTGCGTCCGGCTGCCAGTTCATTGCCTCTGACAATTCGTGGATGACGCAGAACGAAGACGTCTTTATCGCCGAAGCCCTGTAACTGCTCGGGATTGTTGAGCCGTCGAACCAATAGTCACGCGCCATGATATTTGACAGGCGGCCAGCATTGTTGGCGTCAACGGTATGGACTGTTCCATGACCGTCCGTGACATTGATTTTGCCGGCGCCGCCGGAAATGGTGAGCTGATAAGGAACATTTTCATTCGTAGAGAACATAGTGTTGTAACGTTCCGTACGTCCGCCGTTAACAACGTTGTCGGCATAGACAGAAGTATTCTGGAAGTGGTAGCGCACGAAATTGCGCAAAGTCAGAAGTTGTTCATAGAGCAAACTCTTGTCCTGATCCAGCGTCGGGTCGTTGTCTTCTTTCTCAACGGCGGCTGAATAGACAGCGTCCATGTCCTCCGGACGGGGCAGACCATTGGCGAAAGCCTTCTCAATCGCGTCATCTGACGGTACGTAGAGCGTATAGTTATATGTATTGAACATCTTGACGTTCATATCAAGACAAGCATCAGCAATGGCATTATTGCCTGTACCATACTGGCTGGTAAAAATCCTGTACTGATCCTGCGGGCTTGTGCCGGTGCTTTCATTAGGTACGTCGCTTATGCCCAGCCATGTCATCATTTCGCTGCTTCCGTCAAGATAGTCACAAAGGCTGAGGAATTTTCCGAAGCGGTCGTTGTGGACGTCCTTCAACATCTTATAGACGCTGTTGCGCGGAGTCTCAAGAACACGGTCAAGACGGATTGCGACACCGTTTGCCTCATCAATGACAGCGTCAATCTTTGAGGATGCCTGTCCGTTATCAATCTGGGCACCGCTCACGATATGGCCGCCTTCCTCGACCTTACCAACAATCTTGATGGCACCGCCATTCTTGGTCTTGTAGTAGTTGTTCGTTCCGAATGTCTCACCGTCACCCAAAACGACAGTATGACTATTCAGAATGTCGCTTATCTGCGACTTGAGGGATGTGATATTTGAAATCTGTGATATGAAAGCACCGGGCTGGTTTGTCTTTATATCATACTTATAGCGTGCGGCCCTGAACTTATAGTTCTTGTTGACCTCGTCATACTCATAGGTGAACTTGATGGCTTCCGGCTCCACCTTACCCAATGTCGCCGGGTCGACATACATGTATTCGGCGAAAGCGTCGTCCGTCGGAATCATGAAAGCGTAGTTGGCTTTCATGGCCAACAGATAGTATTTGAAATCACAACCTGCACCGGAACTCGGCTGTTCAACCATATATTTCATCACCTGCAAGTCAGGATAGAAAGACGCCGGAGCGAAAACGGAGCTGAACTCATCGGGAGCGACAACGCGATTGAGTTTATAGATGATACCGTTGTTGGCGAACCTTACGTCATATTTGTCCTCAGCACCAGTCTTCTTCCACAGGTCGGCTGTCGTCAAACCGAGGAACTCGCCACCGTCACTGGGTAGCGTCGAGAACTTGCTCGGCACGGAAGAGGCGAACGAAGAGTGCTGGAGGTTACGGATGAGCTTTGAAATCACATCCGGACGCTTCTGGAAGAGAACGTCAAGGTTGGTGAGAAGGTTCTCACGCGTATTAGCCGCATCAGCATAGATGTCCATAAAATAGGAACCACCGCCGCCGGGAAGAAAATACTCCTCGACCGCAGCATTAACTGGAACGAACATGGCTGCAATGTCAGCATAAGAATCATCCGACGGATATGTATTCCATCCCGGATCGAACTTGAGGACAGACTCAACACGCTGATAGTCCGGGTCGGTCTGAAGCGGCACACCGTGGGAATTGTCACTGAAATAACGCTTTTGGAAAATCGAGTCGATTATCGGACGTCCATACTGAACGGCGGCGTCGTTGTATTGCTTCGTCGTGTTTCCGTCATAGAAAGGAGCCGAGAAATATTCCAGCATGTGGCTGTAGAGCGACGTTTCCTTGTCGGTGGCGATTTCTTGAGCGAGGTTTCCGGGGGGGACAAGGACGTTTTCCACCTGGTGGATATATCCGTTCTGACAAGTCTTTCCGTCGGAATACTGACCCTTGGTGATGATACGGTCGTCGAAGACATAGGCGGCACCTTCAGTATAGGGCTGACCTGTGATAATCTCGAAGTCACTGCCCTGCCCCACTGTCGTGATGCTGTTGTTGACCATGTACTCACGTGTGAGGTGAACCATCACCGGAGTCGTATTGTCGCAGACGAGGTCTATGCCTTTCTGGAAATACTTCGTCCAATACTTGTTGTTCTCCGGCATATCGGCGGCATTATAGAAATGCGTGATTGAGTCAATAGTGTTGATTGCCGTCTTATGCTTCATTGTGTAACCGCGCAGAATTGTCGCATCATCACCACTACCGGTAATCGTGTTTGACAACATGCTGACAAGCATGGCATTGTCGATAATCGAAGAACGGAGCAGGAGCTTCTTCTGCGCTTCCGACAGTTGTTCATAAGATGTTACTCCCCATTCGTTACTCTTGAAAAAGCGCTCGAATGCCTCATCATTAGCGGGGAAGACAGTCTTACTACCAGTCCTGTTCAGCGTTTCCGCCTCCCCCAGGTCATCAACGAGCCTAAGATAGGTGTTGAACGTTCCCGTCAGGGCGTCCTGATTCGGATTCTTCAATTCCGCATAAATGCTTTCGCCCAACCATTGAGGTTTGGACTCAGCATCCACTTCCTCGTATTTATCTACACAGGAAGTCATCAATCCCGTCAAAACGAGAGAGATACAGAAAAAGAGTTTCTTCATAAATTAATAGTTAGTATATAATATTTGTTTTGTCACTATAGCATTTAATGTAGTTCGAATTGCAAAATAACAATAAAAAAGTGAATTAACCAAAATTATCTTCAATAAATTAATGATAACTACATTGTTTTTTGGCAGTTCTTTACAGCCGGTTTATATATATATTGAGAGAACGGTAGTTTTTAACATAAAGTATTTCCGGAGAGTGAGAAGAATGGTATTCCTGAATACAGAGACACGGAGACACAGATGGTAGATACTCAGTGTCTCCGCGTCTATATGTTCAAAAAAAAGAGGCCGTATCAAAACTGATACAGCCTCCCTTTTCGTTTATAGGACTTATTGATTATTTCACAACATACTTCTTGCCGTTGAAGATATAGATACCCTTGGCAAGAGAGTTGAGGCCCTTCAGGTCGGAAGCTACGCGAACACCGGCAAGGTTGTAGACGCCATTGGCGACATTTGCCTTGACAACATCTGCGGAAACAGTGTTGATACCAGAAGCGACGGTAGTAACATTGTTAGCCATTTCAACTGCGTATGCTGCAGCATTAGCCAGAGCCGAGAGATCCTTGGCCGTTGCCGGAGAAGCGGCGGCCAAAGCCTTGGCGTCAGCGAGACGGCGGCTCAGACGTGAAACTGCGTTCTGCACGCCCTGATTTTCAGATGCCTGGTTGGCGTCAAGAACCTTCTGTGCCTCAGCCAACTGAGCGTCAACATCAGCCTTGAATGCTGCGAAAGCCTTGCTTGCGTCACCGTAGTAAGAAATCTTGTTGTCGCCGAAGCCGTAGGTGTTGGCACCTGAACCATCAACCTGACCGAATGTGCTAAAGCCGAACTCGTATGTAGTCTCTACCTCGTCAGCCTTATCAACGAACACGAAGTAAGAGCCACCGACATAACCGTTATAGTTTGTACTCTTGTCTTTCCACTCAACCAGACGGCTGTGGACACGAACAGAGTCAGCGAGGCCGACCTGACCGAAGAACAGACGCATCTTGTTGTTGTCGCCAGTGTAGATTGTATCATTGACGAGACCTGACTCCGGATCTGTCACAAGCGTTCCCATTGCGACATCATTACCGGGATTCTCATTGAAGCCATGAGCAGTTGCGGTGTAAACATAGAGACCCTTATACTTCAGAGTGACCTCCTGCTTCAACATAGACTGGGGAGAGGCTGTATAACCGCGCCATACCTGCAGACAGTTGCCAGCTTCGTAAGAGTCGTTAGCGGAGTTCTTGAAAGTCTCCTTACCGGCTACATTTTCAGAGAATGTCCATCCGGAATAGTTCTTTGTTGCGAAGTCACCGTTGACAATTTCGACATTAGATGGGTTCGCGAAAGAAGCGGTCGTTGAGAGATAGTCGGCGAGAGCGTTCTTCAGAGCCTCGGTCTTCTCTGTGTACTTGGCAGCCTCGGCGAGGATAGCGTCGTTGTCCTCGATTACGGCGTAGGTTGCGCTGAGGGCCTTGGCCTCGGCAATCAGAGCGTTCAGGTTTGCCTTCAGAGTAGCGTCACCGTTCTGGTTTACCGGATCGGCGAGAGCCTTGTCGGCGTCAGCGATAACAGTGTTCAGATCGAAGTAAGGCTGGCAATAGCCATAGAGGTTCTGTATGCCCTTGCGGACAATCTTCATGTAGTCGTCCAACGTTTTGTCATAGACAGCGTCGGCGTTGTCGTCAACGAAGACTTCCTTACCGGTGGCGTCAACCTTGGTCAGAGAGACTTCGTATTCGGCCTGACCCTTAGCCGTAGAGTCGTTCATCTGGGCCATACCCCACTTGTAGAGGTCTGTCTTTGTAGCAACGACGTTGGCTGAGTCAATCATGACTTTCAGAGAGTGCTGGGCCCCAGCGATTCTCTTGACAAGCTCAATATGGTCCTGCTCCTCCTGGGACAGTCCTACACGACG
>USFX01000019.1 GCA_900553965.1 uncultured Prevotella sp. | reverse complement strand
AGTTTTTCGATAGCGTTCTCACGCATCAACGCGATAATAAATTCACTACCAGCGAGTTACGTTTAGACGTGCTATACTGCGATATTTGCGGCCGTCGGGGGAAATTTTTCAAAAGTGCCCCGTTTTTACCGCGTTTCGAGGGCATTTTCGACATGCTTTGTCCATTGTTTTCCGTAACATAAACGCAAAGGCCGCGAAGACGCAAAGGTTTTTTATTTTTTCTTGAACAAAGGGACACGGAGACACAGAGAAGATATACGTTTCATTATTAAAACGCAAAGGCGCGAAAACGCGAAGAGATAAAAGAAACTGCCATGGGACGTCATAAAATCTCTGTGTCTCCGTGTCCCTTTGTTCAAGAAAAAATTAAAAGCCTTTGCGTCTTTTCGGCCTTTGCTTTAAATTAAATCTCTGTGTCTCCGTGTCTCTGTGTTCTGAAAAATCCCCTTCACGCCTTTGCGTCTGAATCATCATAATACGCACGATGAAAACAAAATGGGGCGGACCTCCGAAGAAGTCCGCCCCTCACGGTTATTGATCCTGATGTTATTAGAACTTAGCCATCTTTATTGCGTCGATAGCACACTCGTCGCCCTTGTTTCCGAGCCGTCCCCCGCTGCGGTCCTTAGCCTGCTGGAGGTCCTCGGTGGTGAGAAGACCATATATAATAGGTATCTCACTCATGGTGTTCAGGCGTGCTATTCCGGCCGTGACGCCCTGACAGATATAGTCGAAATGGGGTGTCTCGCCGCGGATGACGCTGCCCAGAACGATAATGGCGTCGAAACTGCCGTTGAGCGTCATACGGTGGGCACCGTAGATAAGCTCAAAGCTGCCCGGCACGGTCTTGACGTGGATGTTCTCCGGCAGTGCCCCGTGCTTTTCGAGCGTGCTCACCGCACCGTTCAGCAGTGCCCCTGTGATTTCCGGATTCCACTCGGCCACCACGATGCCGAAGCACATGTTGCTGGCGTCGGGGATGCTGGCTGAGTCGTATTCGGACAGGTTGTGAAGTGCTGTTGCCATTTATTTTGTCGTTGCGCGTTCGATATACTTGTCTATTGTCTGATACTGCATCGAGTTGAAATACTTCTCCTTGATTTCCTGATACAGCTTCAGAGCCTCGTCTTTCTTGCCCTGCTTCTCCAAAATCTCACCTGCCTGAATGAGGTAGAGGGGCGAGAGGGTGTTGTTGTCAGCCGTCTTGGCTGCCTTCTTGAGGAGGTCGACAGCCTTGTCCAGCTGCTTGAGATGGGCATAGGCGTTGCCCAGCGCGCCTATTGCGGCGGGGCTAATCATCTGGTCGCCCTGTCCGTCATACTTCTCGATGTAGGCGGCAGCCTCCGTCCATTTGTCCAGATGGGCGTAGCAGAGGCCGGCATAGAGATTGGCCAGATTGCCGGCGTCGGTGCCGCTGTAGTCTGCTGCGACGCTGACAAAACCGGGATAGCCGGCTCCGTCGCCGTTAAGAGCCTTGTCAAACTGCTCTGCGGCGAAATAGTCCTGTCCCTTGGCGATGGCTGTATTTGCCTTGTCCTCGCGCGGGCCCTTGACGTATGTGTTATAAACGACGATGCCGGCGATAATCACGATCACTGCAATTACCCCGGCGATGATAGCCTTCCTGTATTTCAGGAACGCCATTTCAGAGCTGTTGAGCGTTTCTTCCGTATTGACGGCCGCGCTCTTCTGGTTTTTAATGTCTGCCATATTATTGTCTTTCTATTTTCTTATTTCAATTTGCGGAGCAAAATTACGTAATTTATCGGACATATTGAAATTTATCAATAACTTTTTTCTCTTTTTACTTGCAAATCACGTAACTTTGCAGTAAAATAGCAATTTACGTCACCGATGATACTCCAGAAACTGTCCATCATCAACTATAAGAACATCCCGGAGGCTACGCTCGGCCTGTCTCCGAAAATCAACTGTCTGATAGGACAGAACGGGGTCGGAAAGACCAACGTTCTCGATGCGGTCTATTATCTCTCGTTCTGCCGCAGCGCCCACAACCCGGTGGACTCTCAGGTCATCCGCCACGGCCAGGACTTCTTCGTCCTCGACGCCGCCTACGTGACCGACAGCGGCGAGCCGGAGGCCATCTACTGCGGCATGAAGCGCGGAACGAAGAAACATTTCAAGCGCAACAAGAAGGAATACCGGCGGCTCTCGGAACACATCGGACTCATCCCGCTGGTGGCGGTGTCGCCCTCCGACACGCTTCTCATCGAAGGAGGAAGCGAGGAGCGCCGCCGGTTGATGGACATCGTCATATCCCAGTATGACCACAGCTACATCGAGGCGCTCACCCGATACACCAAGGCGCTCACCCAGCGCAACGCCATGCTGAAGATGGAGGCCGAGCCCGACCCGGCGATAATGGACATCTGGGAAGAACAGATGGCCGCCGAGGGAGAGCTGATATACCGGAAAAGAGATGAATTCGTACGCGAGCTGACGCCCGTCTTCCAAGATTACTATCAGAACATATCCTCCCGGCGCGAGGAGGTCGGCCTTGACTACATGTCCCACTGCCAGCGCGGACCGCTGCTGGACGTAATCCGCCGCGACCGCCACAAGGACCGTGCCGTCGGATACTCGCTCCACGGCGTCCACCGCGACGACCTTGAGTTCACTCTCGGCGGCCATCCCATGAAGCGCGAAGGCAGCCAGGGTCAGAACAAGACGTTCGTAATCGCCCTGAAACTTGCGCAGTTTGACTTCCTCCGGCGCACTGCCTCACGGACAACACCACTCCTGCTGCTCGACGACATCTTCGACAAGCTGGACGCCGAGCGCGTTGAAAAGATTGTGGAACTGGTCTCCGGCGACGCCTTCGGACAGATTTTCATCACCGACACCAACCGCGACCACCTCGAACAGATTCTCCGCAACAGCTCCCATGACTACAAACTGTTCCACGTCGAGAATGGGGAGATAACGGAGAGGGAGATTTAGAGGAGAGGAACTATATTAAAAAGAACAAGGTCTTATATTTAAAGGAACGAAGTTCTATATTTAAAGGAATACGATTCTATATTATAAAGAAAAGAACACAATGTTTAAAAGAGATGTATATGCCATCCGCGACCTAATCATGCGCAACCTGCGCGTCCAAGGTCTGGAGACCCCGCTGCTTCAAAAGCGGCTCGTCGACGCATGGCCGCAGGTCGCCGGTCCGCTGATAGCGCGCTACACGGTGGACACGGCCATACGCAATCAGACATTGTGGGTGCGCCTCTCCAACCCCGCCCTACGCGCCGATCTGAGCATGCGCCGCCAGGAATTCGTCCGCCGGCTCAACGAGCATGTCAGCAGCCAAATCATCACGGACATTCGTTTTTGCTGAACGTAGCTTTCAGCGAGTGTCCCCGCCCTGCAACGGCTTCTTCCTATTTCTCTTCGTGTGCAGTCCAAACCACCACGTTTCGCTTTTTGTAATTCATATCATATTCGTCATTAATCTCCAGCGTTGAGCCATCGTCAGAAGTAATAACTCGTTTTACTATAAGATAATTAGGTATGTCTCTGAGATAAGCGAGCGACAATTTTACTTTCTCCTTTTTGCCTTTCTCATGCTTCCCTATCCACTTACCCATGTCGGTCAAGGCTTTGTGAAGCGCCTTACTCGCTTTTGTCTTCCGGCTGTTTGTCTTCACATTATGTACATTTCCGTCCCCGTCAATCGTGAACGACGCTTCTGTCCACCCGTCGACAATGCCCTCACCAGCCGGCAAACGTTCTTTTAAATATTCACCAAGAGACTTTTCCACACCCCTACCATACACATTCGCTTCCTCCTTATCTTTACTTTCGTCCTTAGCCAACATGCGTTCCCGTAAAGGATACATACGTTTCAGTAAAGAATCCAACTCTCCAGGCGTCAGTTTTTCCCCGTGCTCAAACTTACGTTGGGCTATTCCTACACTTTCATTAAGTATCTTGTCGTCCAAAATTCTAATCTCATTATAGACTATCCAGTTAAGACAGCCAATCTGATATGTGACAAAGAGCTTGTCCCCTATCTTGAATTTCTCCCATTCCCAATGATCGTATTTAATACGCTTCCGTTTATCTTCAATTTTAAACTCTATGTAATAAGACCTACTTCTCCCCCATCTTTCTGTTATGCAATCAGACACAAAAGAGACAACGGAGTATTGAGGGCCACGTTGTCTTTGGTTTATGTCTCCCTTCGTTTTGTCATAGAAAAGAGGAATAAACATCAAATACAATACTATAAAAATAGTTTTATAATTCCCATCCGAGAGTACCACCTCTCCCTTTTTGCGCTTAGCACTATCCAAAGCCTTCATCAAAGCCACAAAGAGATATTCAAGCGGCAGAACCAATATGAAAGAAATGGCAATAAAGCGGAACAATACATCTCCATAGGACAACTTTATAATCAAATCGACGGTCTCCCTGTCATACCATAACAGACCACATACGAAAACGAGAAAGAGTGCTGGAGATATGAGAGTACGCCAAGTGCATTGGCGTTTCAGCCACCCTATTATTCCATTGCTGTCTTCTTCATCAGCCCAGCGGCGTTCATCATCATTTTCTTCAACCGTGTTATCAAAATCTTCTATCATAATCGTTTTAATTTAAATAATCATTTTCGTTCATTATTATATATGCTTCCATACTTCGGCGGCATAATGGAGCAACGGACAGCAAGCCTTGGACGGGGCTTCCTCAGCAGATGATTTCATCCATGATGACGTCCGTCGGGTCAGTCGGGACGGCGTCGACGAGCTGAAAGGGGAAGCAGACACCTATTTTATATGCGCGCGGAAGGAGGGGAAGGAAGCGGTCGTAGTAGCCGCGGCCGCGTCCGAGACGGTGGCCGCGGCGGTCGAACGCCATGCCGGGGATGACGGCGAGGTCAATCCGGGAGTAGTCGGTGAAGAGCGCGCCGCAGGGTTCCATGATGCCGAAAGCGCCGCAGGACAGGTCATCGGGGCCGGTGTAAAGGCGCAATTCCATGTCGGTGGCACCCGTGACACGGGGCAGGAGGATGGTTTTGCCGGTAAGAGGATTCTCCGTTTTTGCCGCAATGGCGTCCGGTGAAGCCGGTCCGGCGAGCAGACGGCGGGTGTCCACCTCGTCGGGCAGCGAGTGGTAGAGCATGACGGTGCGGGCGGCGGCGAACTGGGGATGGGCCGTCAGGCGGCGGATAACGGCAAGCGACATTTCGTCCAGGGCCTCCCGGTCGAAATGCCGCTTGCTTTCACGTATCGTCTTGCGCAGTTCTTTCTTGTCCATATTCCCCGCGACGTCTAAGCATTGGCCATCTTCACACATTTCATGACGGCGACAGTATGGTCATACGCCGCACTGCTCATGGCCGTCTTCTGCTTCTCCGGCTGCACCACCGGGCGCTTGGGGAACGCCAGTCCGGCCTTAAAGACGTCGAGAGAGCGGAGAATCACGGGGTCGTCGGCGTTGAGATATTCAATCCACGCCTCGTCGTCGAGGATATTGTAGATTATCCGGCTGTTGATGAAACGCTCCAACAGGCTGTGGGACTTGCGTATCATGAGATTGCGGCGGCGCAGCCCGTTCTTGTCGGCGAAGTCGGCAAACTTCTCCACCATGCCCTGCTTGACGAGATAGGCCGACAGCTCCTTCATCGTCTTCATCTCGCTGAGGCGCGCCCGGTTCTCGTCCGTGTACTTGTAGGCGAACTGGAGGATGAGACCGGTCATGCCCGCCTCCTTATAGTAGGAGGTCATTCCGGTGGTGTCCTCCGGCACGAATATGTCGGGCGTGATGCCTCCGCCGCCGTAGACGGTGCGTCCGATGCCGGTGTGATAGGCCGGTCCGGTGTGCTTGATGCTGTCCTGCGAGAAATATTCGCCGTGCTGATAGCGGTAGAGAAGATCCTCCTCATAGCCCTTGTCGGCTCCCGAGGTGTAGGGCTTCTGTATGCAGCGGCCGGCGGGAGTGTAGTAGCGGGCTATCGTCAGACGTATCATCGAGCCGTCGTTGAAGGCTATCGGCTGCTGAACGAGGCCCTTTCCGAAGGACCGGCGGCCGATTATCGTTCCGCGGTCGTTGTCCTGTATGGCACCGGCGAGGATTTCGGAAGCCGACGCCGAGCCCTCGTCGATGAGCACGACGAGCGGAATATGCTGGTAGCTGCCGCGTCCGTCGCTGCGGTACTCCTGCCGCGGTGACTTCCGTCCCTGCGTGTAGACGATGAGACGGTCCTTCGGCAGTAGCTCATTGGCGATCTGAACAGCCGAGGCGAGATAGCCTCCTGTGTTTCCGCGGAGGTCAATCACCAGATTCCGGAAGTCTTCCTGAGAGAGCCGCGCCAGGGCGATGAGCATCTCGGGATAGGTGTTCTCGCCGAAGTTCTTAATCCGGATATAGCCCGTATGGGCGTCGAGCATGTAGGTGGCGTTGATGCTCCGCTGCGGGATGTCACCGCGGGTGACGGTTATGTAGCGCACCTTCTTCTCGCCGTAGCGCATGATGCCCAGCTTCACCTTCGTGTCCTTAGGGCCTTTGAGGCGGTGCATGGCCTCCTCATTGGTCACCTCCTTGCCCACGAAGGCGGTGTCGTTGACGCTGACAATCTTGTCGCCGGCAATCACGCCGGCACGTTCGGCCGGCCCGTTGCCGATGACGTTCTGGACACGGATGGTGTCCTCGCGTATCGTGAACTCGATTCCGACGCCGGAGAATGAACCTTTCAGGTCGTCGTTGACCGTCTGGACGTCCTTCGCGCTGATATAGACGGAATGGGGGTCAAGCTCGGAAAGTATCTGCGGCATGGCTTCCTCAACGAGCTGATTGATGTTGACCGTGTCCACATACTGGTCGTCAACGATGTGGAGCAGGTTGTTCAGCTTGTTGCTGCTGGAGTTGATGATGCTCAGGCGGTTGCCCGAGAAATGGTTGGCGTAGAACGTTCCTATCAGTATTCCCACGATCACGCAGGCTGCCATGATGAGCGGCATGAGGCGGTTGGACTTATTCTGACTCATTGTTGTCCGGGTTTAGGTATATCACTTCGATTCCGGCGCGGCGCAGGAGGCGTATTCCGTCTTCGAGGCGATAGTGTTCGCCGTAGACCACGCGCCTGATGCCGGCCTGTATTATGAGTTTGGAGCACTCTATGCAGGGCGATGCCGTGACGTAGAGCGTCGCTCCGTCGCTGTTGTTGGAGCTGCGCGCCAGCTTCGTGATGGCGTTGGCCTCAGCGTGCAGCACGTATGGGTGGGTGACGTTGGCCTCGTCCTCACACACATTGTCAAATCCGCTCGGCGTCCCGTTGTAGCCGTCGCTGATAATCATCTTTTCCTTGACGACCAGCGCTCCGACCTGACGCCGCCGGCAGTAGCTGTTCTCGGCCCAGATGCGCGCCATGCGGAGATAGCGCAGGTCGAGCAGATGCTGTTTCTCCTCCTCTCTTGTCATTGGTCTGTCGTTTTAATCCCAGAGCTGCGTGGCGGCCGTTGTGCCGCGCCGCCGCGCCTCTCCTGCTACTCTTCCTTTTTCGGTACTGCTATCCTGTTGCGCCGGAGAAGGGCGTCGATGGTCGGCTCGCCGCCACGGAAACGGCGGTAGAGCTCCATCGGATGTTCCGTTCCTCCGCGCGAAAGGATGGTGTCGCGGAAGCGCCGGGCCGTCTTGCGGTCGAAGATGCCCTTCCTGCGGAACACGCTGAAGGCGTCGGCTTCGAGAACCTCGGCCCACTTATAGCTGTAGTATCCGGCAGCATAGCCTCCGGACATGATGTGGCTGAACTGGACCGTCATGCACGTGTCCGGCAGCTGGGGCTGGACGATGGCCTTCTCCCATGCGTTCTTCTCAAACTCGATGATGTCGTCCGTGAACGGCTTGCGGCGCGTATAGTAGGCCATGTCGAGAAGTCCGAAGCTCACCTGGCGCAGGCAGCCGTAGGCAACCATGAAGTTGCGGCTCTTCACGATGGCGCCGATGAGCTCGTCCGGCAACGGCTCGCCCGTCTCATAGTGGACGGCGAAGGTGCGGAGGAAGGCCTTCTCGACGGCATAGTTCTCCATGAACTGTGACGGCAGCTCGACGAAATCCCACCACACGTTCGTTCCACTGAGGCTCTCGAAGCGCGTGTTGGCGAACATGCCGTGGAGCGCGTGACCGAACTCGTGGAGGAACGTCTCGACCTCGCCGAGCGTCAGCAGCGCGGGCTTTCCGTCCGTGGGCTTCGTCAGGTTCATCACCACGCTGACGTGGGGACGCACGTTGACGCCCTTGCGGTCAATCCACTGGCCCTGAAACTCCGTCATCCAGGCTCCGCCCTGCTTGCCCTTGCGCGGGTGGAAATCGGCGTAGAAGACGGCCAGATAGGTTCCGTCCTCATCGAACACCTCGTATGCCCGGACGTCAGGATGATAGACCGGAATGTCACGGTTCTCGCGGAACGTGATGCCGTAAAGCCGGTTGGCCAGCCCGAAGACGCCGTCAATGACGCGCGACAGCTCGAAATAGGGCCGGAGCATCTCCGAGTCAATCTTGTAGCGCTTCATCTGCAACTTGTGCGTATAGTAGCTGAAGTCCCACGGCTGGACCTTGAAGGGATGCTTCTCTATATGCCACGCCTCGCGCTTGACGGCGTCGACCTCCTTCTCCGCCGTGGGGCGGTAGGCCTCGACGAGCTGGTCGAGAAGACGGTAGACGTTGCGCACGCCTCCCGCCATGCGGGGCTTCAGGACATATCCGGCGTAGGTCTTGTGGCCGAGCAGCTGGGCAATCTCGCGGCGCAGGTCAATCAGGCGCCGGCATATCTCCATGTTGTTCTCGCTGTTGTCATGCGTGCAGACGGTGTTCTTCGCCATATACATCCTCTCCCGCAGGTCGCGGCGCGTCGAATAGGTCATGAACGGGCCGTAGCTCGGCTGGTCGAGCGTGAACACCCAGCCCTCCAGCCCGCGCTCGCAGGCCGCCAGTGCCGCTGCCTCGCGCGCCGTCTCGGGCAGTCCGTCGAGGTCGGCCTCATCGGTCAGATGGAGTGTGAAGGCCTTGTTCTCTTTCAGCAGGTTCTGGGAGAACCGGAGCGACAGCATGCCCGCCTCCTCCGTCAGACGGCGCAGCGTCTCCTTGCCTTCGTCGTCGAGCAGCGCACCGCTGCGCACGAAGCCCTCGTAGCTGGTTTCGAGCAGCATCTTCTCCTCCGGCGTGAGCCTCCGGTGATGGCGGTAGACGGCACGTATGCGCTCAAAATATTTCGGGTTGAGCCTCATGTCGTTGGCGTGCTTCGTCAGGATGGGCTGCATCTTCTGGGCCAAGGCGTCCATCTCGTCACTGGTCTCTGCGCTCAGCATGTTATAGAACACGGTGGACACGCGCCCCAGCAGGTCATAATAGCCCTCCGACGGCTCGCCGTCGTTGATGAGCGTGTTGTCGAACGTGGGCCGCTCGGGGTTGCTGATGATCTTCTCCATCTGCTCGTTGTCGCGGCGGATGCCCTCCATAAAAGCCTCCTCGAAGTGTTCGATCCGGATGCGGTCGAACGGAACGGTGTCATGCGGAGTGGCGTATGGCATGAAAAACGGATTGCTGTTAGTCGCTGTCTCTATGTTGTTCTCTCTCATGGTCTTTGGTTTATCTCTTGTCGTTTCACTTTCGGCACGAATGCTGTTCCCCGGTCCAAACCGGCGGCGACGTCCGCACCACATTTTTATATTTAGTTTGCAAAGTTAGTAAAAATATCACATACAATCCCGTATGAAATAAAAATTAACGTAACTTTATACTTGGGACCTGCGACTCTGCGTCTTTACGTCGTTGCGTTGAAATCATGCGGAAGTCGTAACTTTCTTTACTTTAACGAGTGTTAACGCCCCACCCGTTCCGCAAACCCGCATTTTTACCCGAAAAACGGGCGATTTTCGCCATTTTTGTTAATCCCCTAACCATCAGCGCGTTATCCAACCTTCCGTTTCTACGGAAATTTTCCGGCCTTGCCGTAAGGGCCTCCCAGCCTTGCAATAGCGGCCTTACGGCATGTCGACAAGCGCCCCGTTGCACGACGGCGGCGGCCTTTTCGCAACCCCGGGAGGCCCTTACGGCTCGCGGCGGCAACAAAAATGTGACGAAAAACGGGTCTCGCCGGATCGCTGAACCCACTTTTTCGGAACTTCCTGAGGCCCTGTTTTTCAGAACAACCACGACATTTTAAGATTTCGCGAGGATATAGTTGAATATATCCAACCATAAACGGCCGTTACGGGGGTCCTTTATGTTGTTTCATCGGTTAGTAAATCAGTCAGTAGCTGGCCGAAGCCTTTGTCGTCGCAAACGATAATAAAATCCGCCGGACAACGAACAAAAATCAAAGGAAAAATGCAAGAACTACACTCATTTCCCCATAATCCTCGACTTTTTCCGTCACAAAGCCGCCGGTTCTCCAACGTTTTTCAACGTCTTTTCAACGCAAAGGCGCAAAGACGCGAAGAAAGCCGCAAGCCGCAATCACGCTGTCAGCGCTGTAACGGATTTGCAATCACGGAGGTTCCCTTGCCGTCATATTCGCACACCTCGATGCGTCCTGTCAGGGCGCAGAGAGCGTTGTAGGCCAATGAAGCGATTTCGTTTTCGCCCGGCATGACGACGACCGGAGCGAGGAAATCTATCTGCGGCCGCAGACGGTCCATGCAGTAGGTGCTGTGGGCGATGCCGCCGGTGAGAATGATGGCGTGTTCCTCACCGTGGAGAGTGACGTGCATGGCTCCTATCTGCTTCGCAATGGTGTAGAGCATGGCGTCAAGTATTGTCCGGCAGGGCTCTTCGCCGTCCTCTGCCCACCGCGAGATGGTGATCATGTCGTTCGTCCCCATATAGGCCATCAGTCCGCCGTGACCGTGAATCATCTTCTTCATCTGGCGGATGTCATAGCGTCCGCTGAAGCACATCTCGACGAGCTGTCCGGCCGGTATCGTTCCTGCGCGTTCCGTCGAGAACGGTCCCTCGCCGTCGAGGGCGTTGTTGACGTCAATGACACGTCCGCGGCGGTGGGCGCTGACCGAGATGCCGCCGCCCATGTGGGCGACAATCACGGAGATGTCCTCATACCGCAGTCCCTTCGAGGCAGCATAACGGCGGGCCATGGCCTTGCTGTTGAGGGCGTGGAAGACCGACTTGCGCTCAATGCCGGGGATGCCGGTGTAGCGTGCGACGGGCTGAAACTCGTCGACGACCACGGGGTCGGCGATATATGCCGGGCAGCCGCATTCCTCGGCCAGCTCGGCGGCCAGCAGTCCCCCGAGATTGCAGACATGGTCCATGGCGGCATGGCGCAGGTCGTGCTTCATCAGTTCATTGACACGGTAGATGCCGCCCGGCAGCGGACGGAGCAGACCGCCGCGGCCGATGACGGCGTCGAAGCTCACGGGAATGCCGTCGGCGGCAAGACGTCCGCGGATGAAGCGCATCCGGTAGTCATACTGTTCGATGCTGCTGTGGAACCGGGACAGCTCTGCCGGTGCGTGGTGGGCACCGGACTGCCACAGCGGCCGCTCGTCTTCATAGACGGCAATCTTGGTCGATGTTGCGCCGGGGTTGATGATGAGGATTTTCATTTAGAAGGTTGAAGGTTGAAAGCGATGGGGAGTTATGGGAATAATGGGAAGGGAGGGGAAGCTATGGAACGTTCTGCCATATATAAAATGTGTAGCGTTCTAAAGACAGGCAAGGGCGAGACTGTAGTATTTCGACACCCGCGAGTCTGCCCGCGAGGCTACGACAACCGGCACGGTCGTTCCGGCAAGCCATCCGGCCGTAGTGGCCGAGGCGAGGAGCGTTATGGTCTTGTAGAACGTGTTTCCGGCTTCGATGTTCGGGAAGATGAGGACATCGGCCTGACCGGCCACCGGCGAATAAATGCCCTTTATGTCACCGCTGTGGGCGTCAAGCGCCGTCTTCACGTCCATAGGACCGTCGACGACCACGGAGCCATAGTCGCCGCGGGCGGCACGCCGGATTATCTCTTCGTAGGAAAGCGTATGAGGGAACCGCTCGTTGACCTTCTCCGTGCAGTGGGTCAGGGCAATCCGGGGTATGTCGATGCCGAACCGGCGGCAGGCGTCGGTGCAGGCGCGGACGATGGCGTCAAACTGTTCCGTGGTTGGCCGCGGGATGACGGCGGCATCAGAAAAGAGGAGCAGCCGGTCGACAGCGGGCATGCTTGCCGCGGTGATGTGGGTCATGACGCGGCCCGGTTCGAGCAGTCCGTTCTGCTTGTCAAGCACGGCGTGGAGGAGAACATCGGTGTTGACCGTGCCCTTCATCAGCACCTCGGCCTCTCCCCGCCTCACTGCCGCCACCGCTTCGCGCGAGGCTTCGGCAGCATCGGAGCATGCGATTACGCGGACGTATTCACGATGTGACTCGATGACGTCCATCAGACTGGGGCTGAGTTCACCGGAAGTTGTCAGCACAAAACGCGCAAAACCTTCGATGAGTGCGCGTCCGATGACATACTCCGTGTGAGTGTCATGGGGGCAGGCGAGAGCCACGTTGCGACGGCGCGGCAGGGCCGATAGGCGGCTGCTGAGCGAAGTGAGGTCTCTTAGTGGTTGCATAGGCTTTATTTTTTGCAAACTTATCGAATTTTTCTGTATTACGGATAAGTTTTTGCAACTTTTTTCATTACGACGACCATTTTACGTTCCTAATACTTCCTGACAGCAACGATTTTGCAGTCAGAAGACTGCGAGCCGACGGATTGTCATTCCGTAAGGTCGCGGTCGGCCACGGGAGCTTTGTCAGACATGATTGACATCTGGCCATGGGCGATGTAGGATTTTGAGGCATCTATAGCGATGAGCACACCGTCGGCCACACCGGACGCTGCGGCATGATAGCGGAACGTCGTGACACGACTGGCATGGCGGCCGAGATATGTCAGCCGGCCGTCGGTCGGGTCCATCCACCATACGTCCTTCGCCTCGCCGCTGACTTTCGTGAGGTCGACGCGCATGTCGCGGCCCGTGTGGTTGTAGACGAGGATGTAGTCGCGGCCGCGTGTGGCCAGCAGCCGATCGTAGCGCTCGCCGTTGCCGAGGATGACGCTTTGGTCGGGAACGCGGTCGAAATAGGGCAGCGAGAGCATGAGACGCTTCAGATATTTCATCTGATTGTATCCCGGATCGTCCAACGCCTTGTACCACGGACGACCGGCGCCGTCGGCGAAATAGGCTCCGGGGATGCCAGGACGGACAAACTGCATGATGGCGTTGTTGCCGTAGGTGTGGCCGCACGACCCGGCGAAGACCGACCAGTAGGCGTAGCGGCGCACGTCACGGGCAGTCCAGCGCGGTTCGCTGGCGTTGTGAAGCCCCTGCGGTATGCCCTCGTATGACGGTTCGCCGTCGAGGACAGGCTTCAGCGGGCGGTGCTGCCATGCCGAGTCGACGTACATCCAGGAGTCTTCCTCGGTCCCGTCGGGGATGGGATAGCTCTTGTTTCCCATGCGTTGGCCATAGCGCCGGTGGCCGCTCTGGAACATGTTGAAGTCCAGCCAAGGGCGGTCATTGAACCATTTGGCCGAGGTCGTGCGTCCCCGCGGATGGAATGTCATGAGGTGGTTGGGGTCGAGAGACTTTATCGTCGTGGCCAGCGTTTCCCATACCGCCGTGCGCACGCTGCCCTCGATGTCGCCTCCGATGATCCAGACGATGTTTTTCCTGCGGCCATATCGCTTGGCGAGAAAGCGACCGTAACGGACGGCCTGACTCTCGTCCATGCGCCCGGCCTTGACCAGTCCGCCCCAGATGCAGACCATGCCGACGTAAATGCCGTGGCGGGCTGCGCAGTCGACGATGTAGTCGAGATGGTCCCAATAACCGTAGGATAAATCCGGGGAGGGAGGAGTGTGGAGAGAGGAGGGAGATATGTCTCTGTCCGCTACCTCTGCCCCTGAGGCATTTCTCCCTCCACGCTCCTCACTCCTCCCTCCACCCTCCTCACTCCACTCTCCTCCAAAGTCAAAATCCGGCGTCATTGACATCTGGCCGTAGGCGTTGAACGCCGGCACGCCGTTGATGACCTGCACCTGCACGACGTTATAGCCGGCGTCGGCACATCTCGAAAGATAAAATTCCGCCTCGTCGCGGTCCAGCCGTTCGGGCAGCAGCCACCCCGTGTCGGCCAGCCAGAAGAACGGGCTGCCGTCGGCATGGCGCAGGAAGCGGCCGTTCTCCGAGACCTCCAGCCGCCCGCTGTCCCATGGATGAGTCGCTCCGGAAGCGGCCGCGGCCACTGTCATGAGGAGCATGAAGAGAAAGACATATCGCTGTTTCATGATTTCAGGTTGTTATTGCGGTAAGTAAGTGAACACGGTTGATTCATATAAAGTAAACGCAAAGACGCAAAAGCGCAAAGGCCTGATGTGATGGAATAAATACCACAACCATGGACTCTGCGTTTTTGCGTCTTTGCATTTACGTTCGTCATGAGCCTGACCGGAAGGCCTTAGTCCCTCCTTCCGAAGATGCGGAGCAGATAGAGGAAGAGGTTGATGAAGTCGAGATAGAGCGACAGCGCGCCCAGCAGGGCTATCTTCTGTGCCGTCTCGCCCGTGTCTTCGGCCGCCATGAGCATCTGCTTTATCTTCTGCGTGTCGTAGGCCGTCAGTCCGGCGAACACCAGCACGCCGATATAGCTCACGATCAGCTCAAGGCCGGTGCTGCGCATGAACAGGTTGACAACCGAGGCGATGATCAGACCGATGAGCGCCATCAGCAGGAATTTGCCCATGCCGGAGAGGTCCTTCTTCGTCGTATATCCGATGGCGGCCATCGCGCCGAACGTTCCGGCGGTGATGAAGAACACTTTGGTTATCGACGACATGGTGAAGGCGAGGAATATCACCGACAGCGTAGCACCGTTGATGACGGAATAAGCCACGAACATCAGCGTCGCCACTGACAGCGACAGCCGGTTGATGGCGGCGCTGAGCCAGACGACCAGACCGAACTCGGCTATGATAAGACCCCAGAACAGCACACTGTTCGTCATTATAGCCGAAATCGCGGCCGGGCTTGTCGCCACGCCGTAGGCCGTAAAGCCTGTAATCACGAGGGCCATGGCCATCCACAGATAGACCTTTCTCATCAATGCCGGAAATGCGGCGGACAGGTAAAGCTCCCTGTCGCGTGAGGCGTTCTCAACGCCGAAATTACTGTAATTCATATTCTTTTATATTTATATAATACATGTCTCTTCCTGCAACTACCGTGCCAGCGCGCCCATGCGTTGCTGCCGCAAAGCCAATGCGGGCACTGTCCTGCAAAGTTATTGATTATTTCCTGACTATCCGCAAAGCATGTCATAAAAAACAATAAAACCGCCGCAAACGCCTTTTTGTCAGTCCGTCAGCGTCATTTCCGGCACCGTTTCCCGTGGTTTCAGCCGCGCCGGAAGCGGTTTTCCGCGGTTTCGGGGCAATTCCGCCGCCGGAAAGCCATTTCTCCGCCGCACCGCTGACGCTTTCTCGCGATTTATGCGTAACTTTGCCTGTGGAGGCTGCACTGACGCACGCCCCATAACGACAACTGAATATGAACACAACCTTCACCCTACGACCCGGCCGTCCTGAGGACGCGCCGGAGATTGCCCGACTGATTGTCATGGCCATGACCGACGAGTGCTGCCGCCACTTCTACGGCCCGGACCACACCGCCGGCGACTTCCTGCGGCTCATCACGCGCCTCGCCGCCGCCACCGGAACGCAATACAGCTACGAGAACGCCATCTGCGCCGTCGACCCGGACGACGGCAGCATCGCCGGTGTCAGCGTCAGCTACGACGGCGCGCGCCTCATCGAACTGCGCCGCCACTTCATCGACGGCGCCATCCGCGAGTTTGGCATCGACCACAGCGCCATGGAGCCGGAGACGCAGGCGGGCGAGCTCTATCTCGACTCACTGGCCGTATGGCCCCGCTACCGCGGCCACGGCATCGCCACAATGCTCCTCCATGCCACCGCCGAACGTGCCCGCCGCATGGACTGCGGCCCTCTCGGGCTGCTCGTGGACGAGGGCAACCCGCGCGCAGAACGCCTATATAATAAGGTGGGCTTCCGGTATGTGAACGCCAGCATGTGGGGAGGACACAGGATGAAGCACCTGCAGATGGAATAAAAAAAACACCCCAACCCTCCCGAAGGGATGGAGCTTAATATGCTTATAGTGAATGTGAATCCGCCACGATGTTCTGAGTAAGAACGTCATGGCGGATTCATTGAGTCCTGTTATTTTAATTGAAACGTTACCGGAAGAGTGAAATATACTGGTACCGGTTCACCATCTATTCTTCCCGGAATCCATCGTGGCATCGCTCTTACGACGCGATAAGCCTCCATGTCAAGTAGTGGATTAACACTGCGCTCGACTGATATATCGCGGACCGAACCGTCCGGAGCCAGAACAAATTTCATGATAACACGTCCTTGAATACCTGCTTCCGCCGCAACTGCGGGATACCTGATGTTCTTGCTCAACCACTCCATCAGTTTTGCATCACCGCCGGGAAACATTGGCATTTGCTCGACAGAGTCATATTTCTTCTCAAATTTCACAGTGGTGACTTCCATTCCATTTCTCTTGACGATCTTGTAGTCGGCCCAAAAGGCGCTATCCTGCTTGGCCTGAATCTGCTTTTCCTGTTCAAATCGCAGACTTGCCGCATTAAAAATGCTGTCCAACTGTTCTTTAGTCAATCTCTTTTGTTCTGTTGGCTGTTCAGACTTACCGTCCTTTTTCTTCTGTGCATCAACAGGATGCACCCCAAGTAGCATAATGGCTACAAATAATACTAATAATCTCATACGTATCGTTTTATTAATTAAACAATGTACAAAAGTAAACATTTTATTTTTACCCCCCCCGAATTAATATTCATTAACACTAAATCAGATAAACGGGTGGCTATCATTTAAAGGGCAATTGGATGTTTTCATAACAGCCTCAAAGGCGTTTTGCTTGTTGGAAAGGATTATATCCATAAAGTAAAATGAGTCATATTACTCAGTAAAATGAGTCATATTACTCGGTAAAATGAGTCATATTACTCGGTAAAATGAGTCATATTACTCAGTAAGACAGGCTATATTGGTCGGTAATATAGCCTGTTTTACTGACCAATATAGCCTGTTTTACATGATTATTGCGGCGCGGTGACGACGCAGGAAGCATGCGGTTAGGATGAAAAGGGCATACGGTGGATTATGAGAAAGGCGTCATTCCAGCACGTGGGGTTCGTCGGGGATGTGGGTGCTCTTTATCTTCCACTCCGGCGGATAGAGGTTGTTGGCCCGCGTACCGATGTTCTTCACGAAGCCGAGCAGCGCGCCGCGGTATTTAACAATGACGAGGCCGCGCGGCGTGTCGGGCGGAAGCGTGACCGCCTCCTTGCGCAGATAGGCCACGGCTTGAGCGTACGTGAGTTCTGCGGATGGAAAGGCGCCGGGCTGGAGGGCCGTCGACAGGGCGAGCGACTGGTCGGGAATGAGGTCACGTCCTTTGGTCTGGCCGACAGTAACACCGGCCGAGAGAATGCGGAGCGAACGGGAGGCAATGTCGTAGACGGGGACAAGAGCGGGAGGAAGGGCAAGAATCGTTTCCGGAGAAGATTTCTCGGAAGAAGAAAAAGAATTTTTCCCGGGGGCTGAGCCGGGCTTCCCGGAGGCAGAAAAAGACTTCCCTGAGAATGAAGAGGAGGATTTTCCGGAAGCAGAAGATGACTTCTCGGAGGCAGACGGCGATGCGGCGGAAGCGGCCGTGATGAGCCAGAACGTCTCGGGAAGTATGCCGGCGGCTTCCTCCGGACGGCCTAAGGATGCGGCTATCATGGCCTGCAGCCGGGCAGCGGCGTCATTGCCGCGCGCCCCACCCTTCTTTCCTGTCTTCTGAGAGACAGCGAGCGGGCGCTCAGCAACGCCGGAACCGGCGGCACAGTCATTTATTATAAAGTTGTCTTCCCCACCCTTTCTCATCACGGCGCAGAAGAGACCTTCGCCGCGCGTGCTGCCTGGGATGAACCGATAGACCGGTTCCGTGAATCCGTGAAGCAGCGAGCCGCTGATGCCCCACGCATCGGACGTGTAGACCGGCAGCACCGTGGCACCGAGCTCAGTGCACGCCCAACGGACGTTCTCCTCGTTTTCGGCCGTGTTGAACGTGCATGTGGAATATATCATCAGCCCGCCCGGACGCAGACACCGCCACGCATCCGCCACAATCTCGCGCTGCAGACGGCTGCAACTGTCCACGTTCTGCGGGCTCCACTCGCCGATGGCGCCGCTGTCCTTGCGGAACATGCCTTCTCCGGAACACGGAACGTCACACAGGATGACGTCGAACGTCAGTCCCGAACGGGCGTAGTCGCGCGGATAGTTGTTCGTGACGATGACGTCGGGACAGCCCCATTTCTGGATGTTCTCCTTCAAGATCTGTGCCCGCTGACGCACGGGCTCGTTCGTCATGAGCATGCTGCCGGCCGGAAGAGCGCCAAGGGCAGCGGTAGACTTGCCGCCCGGTGCGGCGCAAAGGTCGAGCATCAGCACCGGCGAGGTGACATATTGGGAGATGACGCGGTGGACGAACATCGACGATGCCTCCTGAACGTAGTAGTGGCCGGCGTGCAGCAGAGGGTCGAAAGTGAAGTCGGGACGCGCCGGAAGATAGTAGCCGTCGTCACACCACGGGACGCGTCCGCCGCCGTCTGCGGCCGTCGGGACGGCCGTGGTCTTGCTGCGGTTGACGCGTATGCTGACCGGCGGCTCGTCGGCCAGCGCGCGGGCAAAGCTGTCATACAGGCTGTCGCCCATCATGCTGCGCGTCAAAGTGACGAATTCTGCGGGAAGAGCGGCCGCTGCGGGCTTTCCCGACGGAGATCGTTCCCCGTTCCCGGTCTCCTCAACGGCGCCGGTGTCACCGGCCGTAACGCCCTCCGCAGCCCCTCCGACGGCGTCCGCGGAAGGACGGAAACGTTGCGCGCCGGAGCCGGAACGGCCCTTGTCATATCTCTTTTTCATGCTTTTTATCTCTAATTTATGCGCAAAGATAGAAATTTTTTCGCACCTTTGCAACTTATCCACAGTCTGTTACGTCAAACAGACAGATAACCGCTCACGGCCGGAAGACCGCGGCGGCGACAAAAGGAAATCCTAAAGAACATAACGATATGAACAAATTTCTCATAACACTGGCTTTGACCGCAGTCATGACAGCCAATTCCGTAGCGACAACGCAAGCCCACCGCCACACGCCACGCACCCAGACGGAGGAGACATCTCCGGCCGCTGACGAAGCAAAGGCAACGGCAGATGACAGAAAGCCGCAGGCGAAGACCCCGGCAAACGCCAAGGCCGACGGAACGAAGGCAGTGGAAGAGGACGGCAAGTCACAGGCAAAGGCTTCGGCATACGCCAAGGCTCAGCAGAAGAAAGCGGCCGCAAAGAAACAGCCGGTAGCTGACGGAGCACAGGCGGATGAGCCTGTCGACGAGCTGGAGGCATATTCCGACACGACCGAAGTCTATGACGCAGATTCCTCCACGGCCCGGTCCTATCAGCTGAGCATCGACGAAGACGGCATGGACCGCATGGTCCGCGGCTTCAGCTGGCTGGCCGACGGAATGATCGGGACACTGTTCTTCCTCCTCATCATCTTCGTCTTCTCGCCCGTGGCCATCATCGCCGTCATCTGCTATTTCATCTACAAGAACCGCAAGCAGAAGCTGCAGCTGGCCGAGATGGCCATGAAGAACGGCCAGAAGATTCCCGAAGAAGCCCTTCCGCGGCAGGTTCAGGGCGACGACGAGCTATGGCAGCGGGGACTGAAGCACATTTTCCTCGGCATCGGACTCATCTTCCTCTTCGCCTTCATGGGCTTCGACACGGGTATCGGCGTCGGCGGCCTCATGATATTCTACGGCTTGGGACAGGCCGTCATCGCCCGCACGTCGCCCCGTCGGAACAACAGACGCGACGGCAAGGAGACTCAGGATGAGACCGGCGACCGACGGGACATGTAACGGAAGGAGTGAGGACACAATACTGACGGACAACTGAAGACGGACGATGGAGACTATCAGCGACGCACATCTCGCCACCCTTGCGGCAAAGGAGCACGACCGGCAGGCTTTCGGCCGGCTCGTCATGCGCCACCAGTCGGCGGTCAGGCGGTTCTTCCTGAACCACACCCTGGGTGACGTCCAGCTGAGTGACGACCTTGCTCAGGACACCTTCGTCAAGGCATACGTCAACATCGGCAGCTTCCGCGGCACGGCGGCGTTCTCGACATGGCTGCTGCGCATCGCCTTCAACGTCTTCTACGACTACATCCGAGCCCACCGCGAGACCGCCGGCATCGGCCCGGAAGCCTGCTTGCAGCCGGCTCCCGACACCGACGGAGGCACGCTCCGGATGGACATCTACGACGC
>USFX01000018.1 GCA_900553965.1 uncultured Prevotella sp. | reverse complement strand
AAGGCAATCCGCATCCCATTCAGAAAAAATCCCGTGGAGCTGCGCGTGACCATGAAACGACCTTATTTGTCCGGGCAGATCAGATTTGCCCGGACATATTTGTCAATGGGAGTCACGAGCGAGCAGATGTGGAACATGGATAAAGAGGAGGAGATGACATTCATAGCCGAACACGGCGAGGAACTCAGCCGGATGATCGCTTATACGATATGCCGCGGCTGGTGGAGCCGCCATCTGCTGCTGTGGCCGACAGCGTGGTTTGTGCGGAACATGATGGAGGCATCCTACATCACGGGAGCCATCAAGCGTTTCGTGAGTCTGATGGGAACGGACCCTTTTATACCTATTATCAGATCAGCCGAGAAGACGAATCCGATGACGCTGAGACTGAGCCAAAAAAAGAAGGGGAGTTAAAGAGCCGTTATGAAGGCTCCCATAGCCCTTTCGGTTTTGTGTGGCAGATAGCAAATGCCACGGGATGGAGCGTGGACTACATCCTGAACGGTGTAAACTACCAGACACTGATAATGATGTTGAGTGACGCTCCGCGCTATGTGCCGACAGCAAGAAAAGAGAAGAGCGAAGAAGACGAAGCGCAAGCGATAGCAGGATTTTTTCAAAGTAAACTGAAATAAATGGAACCGGTACGAATAGAATTCCTCATGGTCGACAAGCTGAGTGCCAGACTCGACAAGGCCGTGAACAAGATGGAGGAGATGACAGGCAAGACAGCGCAAGCCAACAGGCAGATGCGGGAGATGGACAAGAGCAGCATGTCACTGCAGAAGACCGTGGGCCGGCTGGCTTCCGCCTTCGCCCTGAAAGAGCTTGTGTCGAAGATTGCCACAGTGCGCGGCGAGTATCAGCAGCTGGACGTGGCCTTCAAGACCATGCTCGGCAGCGCGGAACAAGCAGACGCCCTGATGCAGCAGCTGACGCGCACGGCCGCCACGACGCCGTTCGGTCTGGAAGACGTGGCTCAGGGCGCAAAGCAGCTGCTCGCCTATGGACTTGAAGCCGAGAAAGTGAACGATACCCTCATCCGTCTAGGCGATATCGCCGCCGGACTTTCAATGCCATTAAACGACCTTGTATATCTGTACGGCACCACGATGGCGCAGGGCCGTCTCTACACCCAAGACCTGAACCAGTTCACCGGGCGCGGCATCCCGATGATAAGCGAACTTGCCAAGCAATTCGGAGTCGCAGAGAGCAAGGTGAAGGAACTGGTGGAAGCGGGTAAGGTCGGCTTCCCCGAAGTGCAGAAGGTGATAGAGAGCCTGACGGACGAAGGCGACAAGTTCGGCGGCCTCATGGAAGCCCAAAGCAAGACCATCACCGGTCAGATCAGCAATATCGAGGACAACATATCGATGATGATGAACGAGCTGGGCCAACAGAGTGAAGGCATCATCAACATGACCCTGTCCGGCGTCTCCGACATGACAGAAAACTACGAGCGTTTCGGCCGCATGTTGTTAGGCCTCGTCGGAACATACGGTGTCTACAAGACCGCCGTGATGACGGTGACCGCCGCAAAAGGTTGGGCCACGGCTGCCGAAGCATTGCACTTCAACTGGCTACTGTTGGTAGAAAAGGCCCAAAAAATGCTCAACGCCACGATGCTTGCCAACCCATACGTGCTGGTCGCCACGGCTATAGCCGGAGTGGTTGCGGCAATGGTAAGTATGAAGACCGAAGCTGAACGTCTGAAGGAAGCGGAGGAAGCATACGAGGCGCAGAAACAGAAAGTCATCGAAGCGGAGGAGGAACACAAGCGCAAGATAGAGGAACTTTGCTCCATCGCCGGAGACGAGGCGATCAGCACGGACACTCGCCGCGAGGCATTGAACAGGCTGGAGCAAAAATACCCAGACATATTTGCCAAGTATGATACCGAATACGAGAAGCTGAAGAACATCAAGAAAATCAAAGAAGAGATAGCCCTGCTGGACGGTCAGAAATCCATCACAAACCCGGTGAACGAGCTGAAGCGTGTCGAGGATAGGATAAGGGAGCTGGAGCAGAAGAAGGCGACGAAAAGGACGAGCACAACCGACGCGGGTGACGGAAAAATAATCTCCGTGACCATGGGCGGCCTAAGCCAGGCTGAACAGGCCGAGCTGAGGAACCTTCAGACCAAGCGCAGCACCCTCTCTGCACAAGTCCGTAAGAATGGGGTAAACGCTTATTTCGAGAACCTGACCGGTGTCAGCAACGAAACGCTTGCGCAGCAGATACGAGTGCGTGAGACCCTTCTGGCTAAGATGAAGATGACGGAGAAGAACTACGGTCGGATAAGCAACGGAAGCCTTGCCGGAACGTACAGCCGTGACGAGCTGCAGTACCAGCTGAACAAACTACGCAGCGAGGAGAACCGTCGAAGCAAGCCAGTGGACTCAAGTTCGGACTGGGCCGCCGCAGCTAAGAAAAAATATCAGGAAACCCTGAAAGCCTATAACGACTTCATCAATAACACCGGCAACAAGCTAACACAGGAAGACTTTGAGAAGAAAGCGAAAGAGTTGAAAGACGCCGCAGACACAGCCAAAAAAGAATACGACAAAGTCAAGCCCGGTACGGATAAAGACGCCGAGACCGAAAAGAAGACATCCGAAAAGGCCGCACGAGAAGCCGAAAAGCGCAAACAGTTAGCCGAGAAATTAGGTCAGGAGCTGGCCGAGCAACTGCGCGAGAACGACGCTGTCGAGATAGACATCATGGATGACGGCACCGAGAAAAAGCTACACCAGATAGCCAACGACTATCAAGCAAGGAAGAACGAGATAGCCAAACAAGAATCAGACTGGAAACGCGATAACCAGAAAGCCGGGACGACAGACCTGAACGACAACGGCCTGACCGAAGAACAGCAAGCCGCCATCGACTCCGCCAACAGCTTGAACAAAGCCCGGACAGACAAGCTCCGTGAAGACCTGAAGAAAGAAGAGGAACAGGCCATGCGCGAGTATCTGTCGAAATACGGAGAGTATGAAGAGCAGAAACTCGCCATCACGCAGGACTATGAAACGAGGATAGCCGAGGCGTCGACCAAAGGAGAGAAGCAGACCCTCCAGAAAGAAATGGAGAAAGCGCTGTCGGATCTCGACACGGAAAAACTGAAAGACAGCATGGACTGGGAAGCCGTTTTCGGAGACCTCGACAAAGTGTCGACAGCAGGTCTGAAGAAGCTCCGTGAGCAGCTGAAAGAATATATCGCCACGCAGAAACACCTTGACCCCGAAAGCATGAAAGAGCTGGTGGAGGCCATCGGTGCCATCGAGGCGAAAGTGAACGAACGCAATCCCTTCGCCGCCCTAAGGACAACAATGGGAACCCTGTCTGACGCTACAGAAAAGCTGAGAGCCGCACAGGAAGCGTATAACGCAGCGCTGTCCAGCGGAACGGAAGAAGAGAAGAAGAACGCCGAGGCGACGCTGACATCAGCACGCAACGCAAAACGGAAAGCCTTAGCCGAAGCCACCGACGCATTGCAGAACACGGTCGGAAAGATGAAAGAATACGTAGGCGTGGCAGAAGATCTGACGGGACTTGTGGGGCAGTTGGGCATAGAGCCCCCGGAATGGCTGGACGGTTTCCTTAGCGGTACGGATCAGGTGCTCGACGGACTGGGCAGCATTAATCTGACGAATCCGATGAGCGTGGTGTCCGGCGGTATCAAAGCCCTGAGCGGAGCGGTGAAACAGGTGACGAGCCTTGGCGGCGCCATAAACTGGAACGGGAGCAACGGCAAGGACGTCGCGGCAACGATAGAGCGTCTGACAGAACGCAACGCCCTGCTTCAGACGGCGATAGAGGACCTGACGTCAGAAATCTCGTCGACGAAAGGCGCGGAAGCGATCCGCGTGTCGCGCAGAGCCATCGACATGCAGCGCGAGACGAACTCGAACTATCTCCAGATGGCCCAAACGCAAGCCGGCTATCACGGCAGCCACCACAGTTGGAACAAATACTGGGGTGGTTTCTCTGGTGAGCAGATCGGGCGTCTGAGCGGTCAAATTGGCCGCGAATGGGACGGAGATCTTTGGGGACTGAGTCCGGAAGAGATGAGTATGTTGCGTAGCAACGTGGACATGTGGGAGCAGATCCGCAACACAGGCAAAGGCGGCTACGGCCGAAGCGTAGCGGACAAGCTCGACGACTACATCGCCCAGGCGGGGAAGATGGAGGAGCTGCAGAACGCCCTCTACGAGAACCTGACGACGACAACGAAAGAGGACGTCTTTGACGGTTTTTTGGACTCACTGTACGCGCTTGCAGACGGTTCAGATGACGTGTTTGACGACATTGCCATGAACTGGCAGAAGATGGTGAACCGGATGGCGGTGAACAACCTCGTGGGTGCGAAGTTCCAAAAGAACTTAGAGAAATGGTATGAAGACTTGGCGAAGCTGAACGAGAGCCGCACCAACGGCGAGATCAGCGACGAGGAGTACCAGAGACGTCTGGAGAAGCTGCGCCGGGAATATGACGGTTTCGTGAGCGATGCGGAGGCGGACATAGAGGCCCTGCGCTCGGCAGGAATAATAGACAATCCGGAAGAGGCCGGCGGCACGAGTCAGAAAGGCAAGGCGGGCGGTTTTATGGCGATGACGCAGGACCAGGGGACGAAGTTGGAGGGTATGTTCACGAGCGGCTTGCAGCACTGGAGCAGCATGGACGAGAGGATGGAGGATGTGGCGGGGAAGATGAACTCGGCTGAGAACCATCTGGCGAAGATAGAGGAGAACACGGGTAAGAGCGCGGCGCATCTGGAAACGATAGCTGAGAACGTGGTAAAGATAATACGTGACGGACTAAAAGTGAAGTGACATGGACAAGATATTGAGCGGACTTGTGCTGATGAATGGCACGGACATTTGGACAGAATATGGTGTTTTTCTGGCGGAGGAGAAGCGCGGCGGTATGGACAACCTGACGGCGATACTGACGCCGAGCAAGACCAAAAGTGATGTTGCCGTGAACATACGGGAAGAGCATGGGGAGAAATACTCCAGAACGCTGACACCGAGGAACGAGCCGAGGGACTTGACGCTGTGCTTCGCGCTGTACAACAAGACGCAGGCGGGTTGGCTGAAGGCGTATTTTTCGTTCATCAACTTCCTGAAGGCGGGCAAGGGTGGATGGATAGACATCAGCCTGACTCAGCTTGACCTGACACTGCACGTGAAATATGCGGACAGTCCGAAGTTCACCCCACTGACCTATATCTGGAAGAAGGGTGTTCATGCGGGCCGTTTCAAGGTGAAGTTCAGGGAACCGGTGCCGGTGATATGAAGTGAAGAGTGAAGAATGAAGAGTGAAGAACGGGAATGACCTTATAACGATATTCGAAAATGGTTCTGACGATATACGACAAATACGGGCAAGTGAAAGCCGAGGTGGCTGCGGGCGACAGCAGTACCCAGCAGAAGGAGGTGGAAGGTGACAACGTCCTGACCCTCTCCTTCACGTACTATGAGCATATCGCTCTCGACGTGAACGACTATACGTACTTCGAGGGCGAGCGGTACTGGCTGATGGAAAAGTATGCTCCGGAAGAGAGGAACGAGGGCGAGTGGGTCTATGACGTAAAACTGTACGGCATAGAGAGCCTGATCAAACGTTTCCTTGTGCTGGAGACAACCGACGGCGACGCAGAACCCGTGTTCACCCTGACCGCTCCGGCGCGGGAGCATGTGGCCATGATAGTGAAGTGCATCAACGACGGCATGGACACGACAGACTGGAAAGTGGGTCAGGTGGACGGCATGGAGCTTATCACAATAGACTATGAGGGAAAATACTGCGACGAGGGCCTTAAAGAAGTGGCCGAGAAGGTTGGCGGACGGGCAGAATGGTGGGTGGACGGGCAGACGGTCAACGTGTGCCGCTGCGAGCACGGAGAGGAAATCACGTTGGGCTACGGCAAGGGACTGACAGGGCTGGACTGTGAGACAGGCAGCACGGCAAAATTTTACACCCGCCTGTTTCCGATAGGCAGCAAGAGAAACATCGACCCGGAAAAATATGGGTACCGACGTCTGATGCTGCCCGGCGGGAGGAAATTTGTGGAGCTACACACGGAAGAATACGGTATCCACGACCACTATGAGAAAGACGCCTTCAGCGGAATATATCCACGCCGGACGGGCATGGTCAGCAGTGTGCGCAGCGTGGAGACGAAAGACGAGGAGGGTAAGAGCTTCACAATCTACTACTTCAAGGACGAGACACTGGACTTCGACCCCAACGACTATGAACTGGCCGGAGAGACGAAGCGCGTGTCGTTTGAGGACGGCGAGCTGTCGGGATTGGGTACCGGCGACGACCACTACTTTGAGGTGAACTATGACAGCAATACAAAGGAATTTGAAATCATCACCATCTGGCCGTACGACGATGACCGCCAACTGCCGGGCGGACAGCTGGTGCCGAAATTGGGTGACCACTACATATTGTGGAACGTGAGGATGCCGGACGAGTATTACCCGCTGGCAGAGGCAGAGCTGAAAGCGGCCGTGGACGACTATAACACGGAGCACTGGCGAGACATCAGCGTGTATAAAGGAGCGACGGACCATGTGTGGGTGGAAGAGACAGCGGCAGAACTGTATGTCGGCCGTCGCGTGCGTCTGGAAAGCGAGAAATATTTTCCGGAAACAGGTTACAGGTGCAGCCGTATCACGAAAATCACCCGTAAGGTGAACCTGCCGTCGCAGATGGACATAGAGATCAGCGACGCGCTGCAAGAGGGTACCTTAGACAAGGTGAACGACAGCATAGGCGCGCTGAAAAGCTATACGAAAACGAAGACCGAGAGCATAAGCATCCCGGACATAATCCGCACGGGCGACACGACACGGGCAACGGACAACAACCTGTATTCGGCACGTCGGAGTCAAAAAGAGTTCGTGAGCAAGAATATGCCGGACAGGGTACGCGGGCTGAAACGTTTTGTCGACGGAGTCGTGACGGGCGATGACGGCGCATACGGCATGGACAGCAAAGGTGACATCAAGGGAAAAAGGGCTGAGACGGAGACGGTGACGAACACGGGCGACATGAGCACGAAGAACCTGACGGTGACGGGCAAGCTGACGGTGTTTGAACTGGAGATAGAAAGAGCCCGGTCTGTGGGTGGTCTGCTGATAGTATCACCGGCAGACTTTCGTGTGGACGCAGTGGAGAAAACGGCAGACGGCTGGCGCTGCTACATGCTGGCAGAAGAAGAGACCGCCGGAGGTGAGCCGCGGAAGATCCGTCAGATGTGGCAACCGGGCGACCAAGCCTTCTGTCAGTCGGTGTCGCTGGACGACGGTGGCAGCGGTCTGCGCTACTATTGGCGTGCGGTGACGGCCGTGTCATGGGCGACCGTCGTGCGCGATGACGGAAAGGAATATCTGTATATCGAACTGTCAGAGAGCGACAGTGACCCGTCGTCGACCGACACTCCGACTGCGGGTGACAGCCTTGTGCTGTTGGGCAACCACGAGATATGGGACACCGGCGGCAACCTCGTCGCGGCAGCAGACGAGAGCCGTCAGGGGGCGGAGGTCATCTCGGCCTATCGGTCGATAGACCCGTATCTGGCAAACATGGCCCCGTATAAGGCGCAATATTGGGCAATCAACGACTACAACCTGACCGGACATCTGAAGACATACTTTGCCCGCGGAAAGAACCACATCGTGGGTGACATCGACATGACGACAGAGTCGACATTGAGCGGGAAATCACTCGGCGAGACTCTGGACGACATGAAGAAGACCATCGACGCGGCCAAAGCCCAAAGCGACCGTCAGATCATGATATGGTTTGGAGAGACGATGCCGACACTGGCGAACGAACCATACATACAATGGGGTGACGACGCGGAACGCAGCGAGCATATAGGCGACATATATTATAACCGGAGCAAGACGGACGAGACGGCTGGACACGCCTACGAGCTGAAACAGGACGAATACAGCGGAGAATACTATTGGGACGAGATAACGGACAGCGACGTGCTGTACTCTCTGGAACTGGCGTCGCGGGCATGCAAGGACGCGACAGAAGCCAAACAAGAGGCGACGGCAGCCATGAAGACAGTCAGGGAGATGTCGGCTGACAATCTGCTGACACCGGTCGAGCAACTGACATTGGGCAAAGAGTTCTGCAAACTCTACTATGAACGATATGGTAAGGGCGATGCGGCCGGTCTCGACCTTCAGGCCGATGCGGCCGGCACGGACAGGACTGCCTACGACACGGCCTTTGACGAGTTGGGGAAATATCTGAACAAGGGCGAGGCGTGGACCGGGCGAGAGGACGAATTCGGTAGTCTTATCCTGCCGTCGATGCTGACAAGTGGAGAGACAGAGGAAATCGACAGTAAGGCTTTTGACGACTTGTGGAACTGGCTCTATACTACCCGCACGGAGCTGATAAACAACATAGCGAACGGCCACATACGGTGTTTTGCAGACGTGCCCGAGCCACCATATAAAGAAGGAGACATCTGGGTAAACGCAACGTGGCCGATAGTCATACAGATGGGTGAGGAGTATATGTATGACAATGACAGTCTGGTGTGTGTCAAGAGGCGTTGGAAGGGAGAGAAGTTCGACATCAACGACTGGCGTCCGCAGCAAAAATATACGACCCGCGTAATAGCAAAGCAGATACAGCTGGAGGACAAGATAGCTTCGATGATCTGTGGTGAGAAAGACATGGACAGCATAGAGGCCCTGATAGAGGGAGCGGACGGCTGGCAAGGTCTGGTGGGCGGTCTGCTCAGTCTGGAAGGCTCGTTCAACACATACGTCGCAGGAATGAAAGAGACGATAAGTCTGCTGCAAAACGCGGTGACGGACAGTGAAGACAAGATCATGAACTATACGCGTGCGGGATTCGTGCAATATGTGACGGACGACGAGGGCGGTCTGAAGCTCTTCGCGACCTACGCTGACGCCGACGGGAACCCGGTAAACACAGCCGGGCTGAGTCTGAAAGCGAGTGCCGACGGAGCGACGCTCGGCATTGACGCCCACGACATCGTGTTCGGCGGTGACGAGACATACATAAACGGGCACTTAATGATCGACTCATCGGGAGGTGTGACTCTCGACGACCTGCGTGCGACACGTCTGAGCGCGGAGAGCGGTACGGTGGGAGGATTTGTGATAGACAGCAACCGACTGTTTTCGACGAAAGGCGAAAAATCCGACGGCAGCGAGGCGAACTATGATCCGGACAGCAACGACTGGGATGCCCATTTGTGTCTTGATGGTAACGATGGGTATATCACGATAACGGACAACAAATCGGTGTTGCGTCTGACGACGGACGACATCACGGCGACAATAAACACGGTGAGGAGCACGCCGGTAACGGAGATGACGCTGCTGAGCAACGGTATAGGAAGCGGGTATGAGTCGAGCAAGGAAATCGGCATAAACAATCAGTCGTGGTTCAGAGCCGGCGAGTCGTACGTGAGCCGTGTGTACGCCCGAATGAACATCGCCGTCGAGGATACGTCGGGCAACATAGGCTACGTGAGCCGTGTGGAGCTGTACACGGGTAACAGCACGAGCAACAGCGAGCGTGTGGGCGTGAGGATAGGTTTTGTGCGTCCGTCGACGGGGAGGCCCTACTTCACGATATCGGGTTATGAGCTGAACGGCGCGACGACGACAGCGGCGGAGCTGAGCCGGCGCTTCCAGCTGCGGGCATCGGTGGTGACAATGCCGACGGGCAGCAACCGCATAGAGCACCGCTATCTGGAAGTTAGTCTCGTGCCGACGAAAAAGACGCTGACCGGCACATTCATAACAAAGGCGACGTATGAGACATGCCGCGAAGACATAGCAGAGTATGCCGGTGACCCATATAAAGACTTGAAGAACCACATACGATTGGAACGGACGTACCTGATAACGGCGAAAAGCGGAGCAAAGACGACGTCGGTGATAAGCACGAAGGGATTTCACTACTATTTTGACGACAGTGACTATAACTCGCAGATGACATTCTCGCAGAAGACGACGAACATCAACAACAACGGCAACGGAGTGCGTTTCGGCAGTGACGGAACGGTGACGGGCCTGTACAAGAACTACGACTATCCGTTTGACGGCGGGTTCTTCGTGAAGTATGACGTTGCCGCCGGCAATCAGTGGATCAGTTCGTCGGTGAACACGGTGTACGTGTACGGAAGCGTTCAGGCCATACCAGTCTACTGGTTGCCGGACGGCCCTCAGATAAAGCCGGGGCACAAGATATTCTTCAAGAAAAACACCGGAAACAGGATAAAGGTAGCCGCACATGCGACGATATGCCCGCAGGGAATGGCCTATACGACCGGAAGCACGGAGATTGAGCTGGACACCAACGCAAGAATATTCGTCTGGACGGGGAGCCTGTGGTTTATGATATAATTAATAAAGACATAAAGATATGAGAGTGGATTTTTCGAAGATTGAGATTGCCGGCATAGACGGCCGGCCGGTGACGGTGGACATGAGCAGGAAACTGGGCAACGCCCTGTATTATGGTTCGAAAGACTATGCACTGAGTAATCTCGGCGCGCGGATATACACGGAAAAGGAGATAGAGGTGTGTCCGGAGGAGGCTGAAGTGATAAGGCGGGTGGCGCATGAGTTGTGTCCCTGGGTGGTGAGCAGGGCTATCGACGGGCTGTTTGGTGCAATGGAATAAAATGACATATATATGCTTCCAAACATACGAATCAAAATACGGCAGGGCGAGATGGACGCCAACGGACGCTACAAGAATGCTGCGGTGCATCTGATAACGGTCGATGGCGGCGGGAGTCTTTCGGCACTGTGCCGTGCGTGGCCTAAATATCTGGACTCGATGATAATGCACTCGTTGACACATATCCGCGACACGGTGCGAAGCTGTTACGGCAGTGGCCGCTGGTTGCCGAACAAACCGTGGATTGATAATGACAGATGGAGAGACAGGTGAACCTTATGAGCTGAATTATAAATTATAAAGATCATGATTGAGAATATGACAGAAAGCTGGGCGGGACATACCGGTCAGGAGGTTGAGGACTTTATCAAGGGACAGCTCACGGCGGCAATAGCCGGATCACGTGACAAAATCGGCTGGATAGACTATACAGCTGGGCGCGTGACTTTCTATGACGAGCAGGGCGGAACGGCGTTGGGCGGCTTCTCGCTGACCGGCACGGTGTATGCGATAGATCTAGAGTGCGACACGCCGACATCATTTTATATCCTGACGTCGGCAACATCACGCCCTGTTACAGTGCGGCCATCGACGCAGAGCGGCACGATAGGCGGGTCGATGACGGAGTATGCCGAGGACTACACCTATACGTTTGCGGTAGACAACGGCTCCGGTGTGTTCGTGGAGCGTGCCTCGGGCAGCTGCCGCGGCGGAGAGAGCCTTGTGGAGGATATCAGGGGCTGGGTGACGGTCGGTGCCAACCGTATCCGCGTGACGGTGACGGGAGTGAGCAGCCGGCAGTCGCGGTCGCTGGTGTTCTCATGCGTGGTGACGAGCCTGACGCTCCGGAGTGAGTTCGCGTGGTGGCGGCCGTTCGTCGAGGGCAGCACATACGCCATCGACGGGCTGTTCTTCTCCGGCAACCTGCAGAAGACGCTCTATGTGCGTATCGACGATGACCCGTCGCAGACATACACACTGACCTTCAGCAGCGGCACAAACTACGTCACCACTCCGTACTCGCTTGACCTGTCGTCGCGCTTCCCGGCCGGAGGCACGGGCATACGCAAGGTGGAGGTGTGGATGGCGGGCGACGGTGTTGAGACACAACATTACACATACAGGATTATGTGTGTGGCCAAGGACGACGCCAACAAGGTTTCGCTCGTTTGTGTTAACGAGGTGGCCGGCAAGGCCGTCAACTACGACACGCAGACGCTCTTCGCCTATGCGACGTATAACGCCACGCAGGTCACTTTCGACATCGGCGCGACCGACGGTCTGCGTGATTACACCGTGGCCGACGGTCAGACCATCACCGTGCAGACGCAGACACGGCAGATATATACGACGAAACTTGAGATTGATACGGAGGCATCTGAGGGATTGACATTGAACGTGCATGTCTCCGTCAATGGCAACGGTGAGCAGCTGACAATGCCCGTTGACAACAGCAATTCCTATGCGGCTGTGAGCGGCGCGCGTTTTTATGCAAATGCCGCCCTGCGGTCCAACGGTGCTGCCGACCGTACTGAGATACTCAATATAGCGCCCGGCGCGGACAAGACATCATATAAGGCGCAGTGGCAGGGCTTCGCATGGTCGGTGGACGGCTGGGCGGCCGACAGCGACGGCAACCGCTGCCTGTGCGTCAATGCCGGCAGCTCGGTGATAGTTCCGGATCTGACGCCGCTGGCTGCGACTGGCGCCTCGTCACTGACGCTCGAAGTCAAGTTCCGTTGCGCGAACATTGCAGACTACGACACGCCGGTGCTGTCGTTCATGAGCGAGGAGACATACAACGAGGCGACGACGTCAGGCGTCATAATATTCCCGACAAAGATTCTCGTGCTCACAAGCGGTAACCGTCAGGTGGTGCCGCAGTCCGTCAACCTGACGGAAGATAGGGTGACGCATGCCGTGATAGTGCTGCAGCGCGGATATGGCAACACGGGGCGCAACCTGTGCCACATCTACGTCAATGGAGTGCGGCAGGCCGTCTTCGAATATGGTGGTAACGTGAGCTTCGGTAACGGCTGTCTGCGCATGGGACAGCCGTCGGCCGACCTCTATCTCTATATGCTGCGTTACTACGTCGGCCGGGCTTTTGAGTATAGCGACGTGCTGACAAATTTCTTGAATACCATCGTGGACGATGCGGAATATACCCGTGAGGGCGTGCGTAAGGACAACCGCATTATCGACGGCACGGAGATAAGCTACGAGCTGTGCAAGGCCGCCGGCTACAACTGTATGGTTATCGAGATGCCCGGCGATATAGACATCCCGAGCGTGACAAACAACGTCAAGGCGAATTCGTCGGTGACGTTTGAGTACAACGATCATCCTGAATGGAACGTGCGTATCGACAACGCACCGATAGACGGTCAAGGTACCACCTCAATGAGGTATTACAGGTGGAATGTCCGTTGGAAACTGAAGGATGCTGCGATGTTTACCTACGCCGACGGCACTACTGACACCAAGGAGGGCTATATCGCCGGTAAGGGACTGCACCCCAAGGTGTCGAAGATAACGGCCAAGAAGAACTATGCGTCGTCGACACAGGGTCACAAGATGGGAGCGTGCGGAATGTATGACGAACTGTATGAGCGCGTGGGGCTGAAGGCATCGCTACCATCGGCCGACAACCGCGTAGCCACGTATCAATATCCGTTCATGGGCTTCCAGAAATATACCGACGGTACATATAAGTTCATTGGTCTGTACACGGCGGGACCGGACAAGGGAGACAAGAAGACGTTTGGCTATGATTACAAAGCCTATCCCGACTTGCTGCAGCTCGAAGGGCCTAACCACGCTCCGCTTGCGACGCGTTTTCTGCACCCGTGGGTTGACGTGGAATATTCGGCCGACGACGAGACACTGACCTTCGGCGGTCAGGAAGGATGGGACGTGAGCGCATGCCGCTACGAGACCGACAATCCGGCGGATGCTGCCAACATACTCGCACTCCTGGAGTGTGAATGGAAGCCGGCATACGAGATTGTATATAACTGTTCACCCTATCTGTGCTCGCTCGGCGAGGCAGGATATTCCACCCTCGACGCTCTCAACGCCGACGCCGAAGGCTTCCGCCGGCGGAACGGCATCATCGCCGGGCGTGACAACGGCGTGCTGCAGCTCTACGACAGTGCCTACCGTCTGATATATTACCGTAACAAGACGGCGCGCTACGAGGTGCTCGACGGTTTCGACATGATAGGGTATCTCGGCGATTATCTCACGAACAAGGTCAATCCGACAACGACCGAGTTGATAGCGGCCCGTGCGGCCAAGTTCACAGCCGAGGCTGGCAATTACTGGAGCGTGGACGATGCCGAGTATCACGATTGCTATTGTGTTTTTACCGGAGCAACAGACAACCACACTAAAAACACCTATCCGTTCAAGTTCAAGTCGCTGGCCGCCGGCGGCCGCTGGTGTTGGAAAGGGGATGACCTCGACTCCATACTCGCCACGGACAACAACGGTCAGAGTACAAAGAGCTATTCGATAGAGCCTGGTGACGTGACGGCCGACGGTGTTGACATATACCAAGGCTCTTCATCGGCGTTCTGGACGCTCATCCGTACATGTTTTGCAGCCGGCTGTAAGACCATGATGACGCGTATGGTGGGCGCGATGGAGGCGTTGGCCGGTGAACTGGGTATACAGGGAGCGTATATCCACCGCACGGTGTTCAACGTGTTTGACTACTTCTTCTGGAGCCATTCGGCGCGCTATTTCCCGGCAACGGCATACAATGAAGACGCAGCGTTCAGCTATCTCACGCCGTGGGCGGCAGACCCCAATCGCACTTACAACAATGTGTATCCGCTGACACAGGCACTCGGCACGCAGTATGAGGCGGAGCGGCAGTGGGTGGAGCGGCGCATCGCCTACGTGTTTAGTCTTTATGAGGTGGCGGCATTCACCGGCAGCGGCGACGACGGCTACGGACGCATCGAGTTCACACCGGCCGCTCCTTTCGATTTTCACATCACGCCGGCCATCGACATGTATCCGTCGGGTAACCTCGGCGGCGGTCAGAACATCAAGGGAGCCCGCACGCCGGCCGGAGAGGAGTGTATCATTCCCGCATCCTCCGACGGTCAGACGACGTTCTATCTTAAGGCGCTCGACTGGTACACCTCGATAGGTGACCTGTGCGGCTTGACGCTCACAAGCCGGGGCGGTGACGCAACGGTGGGAGCGTCGCTATCGATCAAGAGCAAGCGCTTGCGGTCGGTCAAGGTGGGTGACGCCGATGCCTCTAAGGTGAGTTTCAATGCTTCAACGTTGGCCGTGAGCGGTGAGAGTGTGGAGGTGATAGACGCCCGCAACGTGCCGTCATTGCGCAATGACGTGTCGCTGCTCGGCTGTCCGCGGCTCAAGCGTGCGCTCTTCGAGGGCACCAATGTGCCCACGCTGCTCATTCCCGTAGGTGCCAAGATTGAGGAGGTGAGCTTCCCGAGCGGTCTGCAGACGCTTTTCCTGCACACTCTGCCGTTGCTTACCATGTCGGGGCTACACATCCCAGACGATGCTCTAACTACTATCAACGGCATCTATTACCAGGAGTGCCCAGGCATCACGCCGTTTGAGATATTGCGTAAGGTCTTCAATGCAGCCGGCAATGTTCTGCAATTTATCACCATGATATGGACGACGCCCATCGACGGCACGGCCGACGACCTTGACATGCTGGCCGCATTTGCCGGCAACTCATACAATCCGGATACAGGACAGGGCTATGGCTCCGTGACGTATGATGCGGAGCGCAACATCCTCACCAACACGGCACAGAAGCCGGCACTGGAGGGCGTCATAAACATCGACGGCTACGCCTACGAGGACTCCGCCGATGCTCTCAGGGCGTTTTTCGGTGCAAATCTGACGATAAACGTGCTCAGGGGGTATTACATACGCTTCGCGGACGACGCCGTCAGGCGTATATGTGCCGAGAAATGGGGCGACGGTACGGGCATAACGAGAGACATGGCGGCACAGGTCAAGACCATCGGCAATGAATTCAGCGGTCGTACAGATCTTGTTTCTTTTGACGAGTTCCGGTATTTCACTGCCTTTACAGGTAATGGAAATTGTTTGAGATATTCCGGATTAAGCAGAGTCATATTTCCGGCAGGTGAACTCATATTTAATCTTGCCGTAAAAAAGACGGGAGAGATTGATTACATCAAGATTATGCCGGGAAAGAAAGTTACCAGAGCGGATTTGGGTGACTCTGACAAGAATATCCACGTCAAATTAATATATATTCCCGAGTGTACCGCTTTTCATGATTATTTTTTCCGTGGTGTAAAGATAGACAAGCTATATCTCCATTGCAGCACACCGCCCTCGATACATCTCGGTTACGGTTCTAACATAAATGGTGTGACTAAATTTTACGTGCCCTTAGGCTGCGGCGATGCTTATCAGGCGAATGTGGCACGGAAGGATGGCTATATTGAATATGATTTTGACGCGGATCCTGATGGGGTGATACCGACTTTGTGATAATCATCGGTATTTTTATTCTTCTACGAAGATTTATATCTTTGTCATGACAATAAAAAGAGGTGCGATGCAAAAAAATACAAAAGAGTGGATTCAATACGGTTCTGCCATGTTCATGCTCGGCAGCGGTGTGATTCTCACGTTCCTGTGCTTCTTCCTCAACGAATATGAGGTGAAGGATTCGGTGCTGTGGTATGTGGCGCAATGCCTGTTATATGCCGGCAGTGTTTTCGGAGTTACGGTTTACGTCTCCACGAAATTCGGAGAGCTCAAGAATTTCATCGACAAGAAAAATCAAAATGAAGAGAAATGATACTTACACTGAGAAGAATAGCGAGGCGTCCCGGCTATACAATAGGCCGGCTCTATATAGATGGCGAGTATTTCTGTGACACGCTCGAAGACACCGATAGAGGGCTGTGTCAGGGACAGAGCGTTGACGCATTACGGCGCATGAAGGTCAAGGGCTCCACGGCCATACCTATGGGGAGGTACAAAATAACGCTCAATGTCGTGTCGCCGAGATTCGGCAAGAGGGCTAAATACAAGCGTATTGGTGGCCGTCTGCCACGTCTGCTCGATGTTCCGGTATTCGACGGTGTGCTCATCCATATAGGTAACACCCCTAAAGATACCGAAGGTTGCATCCTCGTGGGTGAAAACAAGGTCGTCGGACAGGTTGTGAACTCAACCGCAACTTTCTACAGATTGGTCGAGAAACTCAATGCTGCGGGGGACGATATTTGGATAGAGATAAGTTAGTTTGTATATGTCAGTAGTTTTGCGACATTCCGTTTGTGAAAATCGAATGTCGCTTTTTATGTTCTGATTATGAGAAGTTTTTTGTTCTTTATATTTGGTATTGTCGTAGGCATTTGTATAATATCATTAATACCATCGGCCGGCGATGGCCATCGTTCGGTCATCCACGAGACTGTCGTTGATACCGTTATTGATACCGTGGAGTATCCTAAGCCGGTACTGCGTGATAGTGTCGTTGTGCGTCATGAGACCAGACTGCTGCCGACAGTTCCGGCTTCAGGCAATGATACCGTGGTACATGACAGTGTAGAGGTTGTCATACCCATAACGCAGAAAATCTACGAGGACAGCACATACAAGGCTTTTGTCAGCGGCTATGATGTTACTCTCGACAGCATATCGGTATATCGCAAGACTGTTACCATACGTGAAAGGGAACTGATAACCAAACACTCACGTGTCGGATGGGGAATTGTTTGCGGAGCCGGATATGGCCGGCAAGGTTTTTCGCCGTATATTGGGGTCGGAGTGTATTACAGGATTGGACGATGAGACATTCTATTATATTGGAGTTTCTTTCCTTTTTATCGGAAAGAAACTTTTTGCGCCTTTATAATAAATTCGCAATTTTGCATCACGGTTAATATTGACCGGAACAACAAATAAAGATAGTCGAGATTGTTAAAATAGTAATGGCAGTGTAATTTTTTACACTAAACATTCGCTTAATACGAAAATTTACACTATCTTTGCATTGTCAAACATAAAAAGTTATACAGAATGAACAAAGAACTCACTGAGCAAGAGAATGACCTTATTGAGGCAATTCGGAATTATCAAAATTCATTTCACAACAAAAGTAAGGAATTAAAACGTTACGCCAAAATCCTTTTTGATGAGATGATTAACGGTTAAACAACAAGCCCCGTCGTAAACGGGCGGGGCTCTTATAAACAAATGTTCACTACTATGGCAGCAACAACGTCAACACCGCAAATACAGCGGATTTCAATGTACAAACAGATGGATGATATTTTTGATTCCATCACATGGGGAGATCTTGCACGCACTTACTTTGACAAGTCGGCATCGTGGTTTTATAACAAAATGAAAGGTATTGACGGAAACGGCAAACCCACGGAGTTTAATATAGAAGAGCGCATGCAGCTTAAGGGCGCACTTTGCGATCTCGCTGACCGCATACGCCGGGCTGCCGACACCATAGAGATTTAGGCGAGGGCTGTAACTGCCCTTTGTTTGACACAAGTCGCCTGTCGCCTACAGGCGCAATCACAGCCCTGAAACTTTATTGTTTCGGGGCTTTTTGTTCTTTTACGTGCAATTTTGCGATTAAATTAATCACAAAATTAATAATTAAACTTATAGAATTGATAGATTCCTGATTTATTTGTTTAACTTTGTAGCGAAATATAATAATCAAGTATATAATTGTATGAAAGGCTATAAAGACTTTGTTGCTAATTTGGCAAGAAATAATGAGAATCGTGTGTTTCTCAATTCAGATGAGAGACATGCACTTGTTGTTCTTGTCGAAATTTTTAAGCAAGCAAAGGATACTGTTAGAATATTTGCAGGGAATTTATGTGAGCATGTTGGAAATGAACCAGATTACATAGAAGCTGTCAGTGACTTTATAGAGCGAGGAGGAAAGATTCGTATTTTGCTTAATAAAGCAGACGAGAAATCAATGAAATCATCCAACCTTTTTAAAAGATTGGCCTTTTATGAAGATAATCAGAATGACGTTGTAGTAAAAAAAACAACAGCAGAGCCATATTTTATGCAGGATGGAAATAAGAATTATGTTCATTTTACTATTGCTGATGAAAATGCTTATCGCATAGAGACAGATATAGAGAATAGAACAGCAGTATGTAATATGAATAATCCGGATATAGCTAAAGCCTATATAGCAATTTTTGATGAGATATTTTCTCAGGATTATTCAGTACAGGTCCAACTAAATGATATGTTTAAATGAGACTTGCTGATTTCTCTTCTTTTATAGAAGTGGCGACTACACTTAATATAGCATTAGTCGCCATTGAATATGTTAAGACTTATACAAATGTTCTTTGTAGTCAGGTTTTTAATTTTCAAGATTTTATAAACAAGTCTTTTGTAAAATGTGAAAAGATTTTGGTTGATAGAATGACGTTAGAACACATCCCCTCTGTTTCTGTAGAAGGACGTAGTACTAACAGTCTTATTGAGAAAGCGAAACGTGACAGAGAAAAAATTGAAGAAAAAATTGAAGACGAGAAAGGTCGTTTCAATAATAAGATAAAATCTGTGTGTGAGGCGAAAAACATATCTTCTGTGGGATTATGGCATTTCCTTTTAGGATTGGTCGCGTTATATGTTATAGGTATAGCTGGCGATACGGAAACGGCGGTTATGAAATCAATATGGTGCTGTATGATTGTATGCACTATTGTTTATTCGGTTGTAGGTTGGCTTTCAAAAGAAGAGAGTGAAAACAATGTGTTTTGCAATTATTCATCTTTGCGTCATTCCATAGTATATTTTGTTTTAGCACTTGGAATTTCTTTATTGGTTAGTATTTTTTGTTGCGTTAATGGCTTCTTCTATAGTATTTGGGACTGGTTCCTACCAGTAACACTACCATTTATTTATTCCAATTTTTTGGCAGCTGTTATAAAAGTTTGGGGGAAAGCGCATGCGGTCAAAAATGAAATAAAAAAATCTTCTGATGAAATTCAAAATAACTGTTCCAAACTTAAAGCTGAGGTTGACAGCTTACTGACAGTATGTAGTATTAGTAATCGATTAGGTGTTGAGTCGCCATCAATCGATGTTTCTGACAATCATTCACCAAACAATACCGGCAGGGAATAAACATTTTCCCCGCCGTTTTCTTTGTTATTCGGCAGAAAAGTGCTATCTTTGCCGATGCTTAACAAACAGCGAAAGATTCGCTCCGTTGGACATCGGTTAATTGTCCGGCAATATTGCAGGGCTTTTTTTATGCCCTCATTATATCGTATAGGCGGTTGCCATTCCGTAAATATACATTGCTCCATCGGAGTGAAGTCACTGTTTGTTAAGCAACGGGATGTGCAGCCGCTTTCTGTATCTCCGTGCCGGCGGTTCCGGCGATGCTTAACAAACAGTGCAGTTATGCAAAAACAAGAAATTTCCATCGGTTGGGCAATGACCCAGCCCGATGTGTCCGTGGCTCTCGACCGCGTGCTTGCGAACATCCGTTCGCTCAGTGACAAATCCAAAACTTGGCTCGACGCCAAGAGTGAGACATTCACGGCTCTCTGCGGTACCGAGGGCGACACGTTCACCCGTCGTGACGTCGTGCGTGCCCACCTCTATCTCGTGGCCTTGTTCGCAATCGCATGCGTGGCCGGCTGGCTGGAAGGAGGTGCTTCATGAGTGCAACCATCAATCCCGAAGCCTTGGCCGCCGTTCTCGAACTCTGCGACGACGATACTCTCGATACCAACATCCGGCTGATGGAGGACTCCATCGATGTCATCATCGACGAAGACAGTATTCCGGCCGACAATCGTCTCGATCTCATTTCAGCATACCGGCGGCTCGGCAAACAGTTCCGGACAATCCAATCATTAATAACCCAATAAACTCCGTATAATCATGGCAACCAATATAACAGACAAAGACAATCGTGATAACAGTTTCGTTACTGACCTGCTTGACGCCTACTTCACCCACCGGTGCAATCTTCCCGGCGAATTCGCCGGCCGTGCGC
>USFX01000017.1 GCA_900553965.1 uncultured Prevotella sp. | reverse complement strand
GCTCGTTCAGCGGAAGCCGCTCGTCAGAGACGACCACACGTCAGTCCGCCAGTCCGTCAACAGGTTCGGGAAGCAGGACAGGAGGCTCGTTCGGAACACCCTCACGGCCGTCCGCCAGCCCGTCAACAGGTTCGGGAAGCAGGACAGGAGGCTCGTTCGGAACGTCGCGTACAACAGGCCACAACGTGACCACAGGCACATCGTCCGTCCGCACTGCTACCAACGCCGGTACACGCTTCTCAACGGCATCACAGGTCGAAAGGTCTTCGGCCGTCAAAAGCTCTTCCAGCATCCGCAACACCAACATACGGCCGGCCACACCGTCCGTCCGCACCAGCGGAACGTCAGTCAGAAGCAGCAGTTCTTCCGTGCGCAGCAGCGGCATGTCATCCATGCGTAACAGCGGAACGTCAGTCAGAAGCAGCAGCATGTCTCCGCGCCCGTCGTCATCCCACCATTCCTCTTCCGGCAACGGAGCAAGGACATCGGGTAGCTTCGGCGGACATAGATGACCACAAACTTTTCAAGGAAGTTCGAGCACCCTGACCTCGGCGTTGTCCATGCGCGGAATGCGGTTCATCGGAAGATTGTGGAAGACAGCCTGAACAGCTTTATTTATTATACCGTGACCCACGGCCAGCACACGCTGGCCGTGGTGTTTTGTTTTTATATAGCCAAGAAACGCGGCAGCCCGCTCCATCATCTGCTCCAGCGTCTCAATGTCATCCGGCCACGGCTCATCCTTCAGGTCGGGAATGAACCGGCCCGTAAACCCGCCCCAGTCGCGTTCGCGCAGCAGCGGTGTCGTCTCGACCGTCATGCCGCGGCTGACGGCCACAGCCTCTGCCGTGTCAACGGCCCGCTTCAGGTCGCTCGCGACGATGGCGTCCAGCCGCTCTCCTGCCATGGAGCCGGCCAGCCTCTGCGCCTGTTCCACGCCGCGGGCGGTCAGCCGTCCCTGGGTCTGTCCCTGCATGATCTGCGCCACATTGTCTTCCGTCTCGCCGTGGCGCACGAGATATAACGTCGTCATAAGCAATGTTTTAAAAGTGCAAAAGTACTAAAAAGATTTCTCACTTACAGGCTTATTGTTTATTTTTGCAGCAGAGACAACCAAACAACATTTACAGATTATGAAAGTATTACAGAGTTCTATCTTCCGAGCCGCATGCTCCGTCATCGTCGGAGCGATGCTCATCAAATACCCGGCCGACACGGCCACATGGCTCGTCATAGCCATGGGGGTATTGTTCCTGCTGTCCGGCGTCATTTCGTGCGCAGTCTATATCAGCGCCCGCCGCAAGGACGACGGAGTCACCGTTCTTGACAGCAACGGCAAAATCATTTCCGGCGGCACACCACCCTTCCCCATCGTCGGCGTCGGCAGCGTCATCCTCGGCCTTCTGCTGGCCCTGCGGCCTCACTTCGTCATGGGCGCGATGGGCTATGTCTTCGGGGCCATACTTATCCTCGGAGCCATCAACCAAATTGTCAGTCTGGTTTCGGCCGGACGCGTCAGCCGCATCCCCGTGGTGTTCTGGATTTGCCCGGCCGTGATTCTCATCGTGGGTCTGATTGCCGTCGTCCATCCCGTCTGGATTGCCAGCGCACCGCTTGTCATCCTCGGATGGTGTCTGCTGCTCTACGGTGTGACCGAAGTCATCAACGCCCTGAAAATCAACGCAGACCGCCGGCGCTTCGAGCGGTTCATGCGTCAGGCTTCCGTCAGCAACGCCACCAACCCGGGGGACAACGAGTATAACGACGGAAAGGAGGATTGAAAATGACACGAACGCTGTAGCGGAGACATCTTTTTCAACGCAAAGACTCTAAGTATAGGAAGATTATATTTTGATTGCGGAGACACGGAGAATAATATAACTCTGTGTCTCCGCGTTCTGCGTAAAGTTTCACGGCTATTCGGAAGATAATGAAGTGACTTGTAGAGACGTCACACCGTGGCGTCTCCGACACAACAATGCAGACAGGAAGGGGGGATCAAAAAGCAGGGAAACACATTTTGATACATCCTCTACAAGTCACTTCATTATCTTCCGAACAGCCATGATTTGCAAATCCGCTACAATATGCTTTTGTGCATATAAACTTAAGCTGACAGCTGCCTGATATGTCATTGAAGGTCACAAGGGGGAAAGACATATCAAGCTCCCTCCCTTCGGGAGGGTTGGGGTGGGTTTTAGGGAGTTCGGTTTCTTTCATGATTCTACGCATTTCCTGTCACAATAATATCACGGAATTTAACACTTGAAATTTTTAATTCTGGAGCGGAGCAAAGCCGGAATACTGACACCGTGGCTCCGTTTTCCTCCCGTTTCTTCGTCGCGGCCGACCAAGGAGGGCCTCCCGGGGTCGCAATAAGGCCGCCGTCATCGTGCAACGGCGTGCTTGTTGCAATGCAACGGGCGCCCCGTTGCAAGGTCGTAAGGCCCTTACGGCAGAATAAAAGAGGACAAAAAGTTGCACACTTCTGCAAATATCGCTGTAACGCGCAAGCCGTCAAGAACTTAAAGATGCACGCGCAAAACTCGCGAATTTGCGGCCAAATGATTTTTATTTTTGAATTCTTCAAGGATTTCGAGGCATTTGTCGGGATAATTCTGAAAGCCCCACCCCGGCCCTCCCCAAAGGGGAGGGTGTCTACGAGATGAAGGGATTTGTAGAGACGTCACACCGTGGCGTCTCACATCCTCAGTCGACCAATCCTCCATCTTTCCGAAAAATCACCATACAATCGTGTGAGACGCCACGGTGTGATGTCTCTACAAGTCCATTCATCCACTCAGGCTGTAGCGTTCGTGCTATCTTCCCGCCCGACAGGATGTTGCAGAACAATGAAATTGTAGGGACGTGCCTTTGGTACGTTGACGTAATCAGTTGATATTCAATAAACATCGCAAAGCGATGTCCCTACTTGTTGGGCGAATTATATAGTTCATGGCTGTTCAAGTTATCTTCCGAACGGCCGTGATATGAATCCGCTACAGCATGAGACTCCTTTGCGTTTCCATGTTTCCATACACATACTTTCATACCTCTGCGTTTTTGCGTCTTTGCGTTTTGATTGTTTCTCTATTTCATATTTTTAATGTACCTTTGCGCACGCGTTCTCTGACGCAGTGACACATTATTATATATATTACATAGAGCAGCGATATGATAAAGGAATATCAGTTGAGGGTGATGCCGCAGGTGGCCGCCTCTGAAGACAACATAAGAGACCATGTGGCGCGTGAAAACGGTTTCGACGCGCGCACGGTGAAGGCCGTGAGGGTGCTCAAGCGCAGCATCGACGCCCGCCAACGGACAATCTTTGTCAACTTGAAGGTACGTGTCTATATCAACGAACAGCCGACGGACGATGCCTTCGTGCGTACGGAATATGGCGACGTCAGCAACGGGCGCCGGGTGGTTGTTGTCGGCGAAGGCCCCGGAGGTCTCTTTGCCGCCCTGCGGTTGATAGAGTTGGGGCTGCGGCCGGTGGTGATTGAGCGTGGAAAGGACGTTCATGAGCGCAAGAAAGATCTGTCGCGGATAACGAAGACGCAGCAGGTCGACCCCGAGAGCAACTACTGTTTCGGTGAGGGTGGGGCAGGAGCCTACTCTGACGGAAAGCTCTATACGCGCAGCAAAAAGCGCGGAAACACGGAGAAAATCCTCAATGTCTTCTGTCAGCACGGCGCGTCGACGGCCATACTGGCCGATGCCCATCCCCATATCGGCACCGACAGGCTGCCGCGGGTGATAGAGAACATGAGGAACACGATATTGAAATCGGGCGGAGAGGTTCATCATGAGACCCTTATGAAGCGTCTCATCGTCAGCGGTGACGAGGTTGTCGGGGTTGAGGCTGTCCACCTCCCGACGGGCGAACAGCTCACGTTCCGCGGGCCGGTCATTCTCGCCATAGGCCACTCAGCCAGAGACGTTTACCGCTATCTCGATGAAGAAAAGGTCGAGATGGAGGCCAAGGGTATCGCTGTCGGTGTTCGGCTGGAACATCCGGCCGAACTGATTGACCGCATACAGTATCACAACAAACAGGGCCGCGGCCAGTATCTTCCTGCTGCGGAATATTCGTTCGTGACCCAGGCTGATGGCCGTGGCGTCTACTCGTTCTGCATGTGTCCCGGCGGTTTTGTCATACCGGCGGCCACAGACTACCGCCAGATTGTCGTCAACGGAATGAGCCCGAGTTCGCGTGGCGGCCGATGGTCGAACAGCGGCATGGTCGTCGAGACGCGGCCGGAAGATGTCGAGGGCGACAGTCCGCTGCGGATGATGCTCTGGCAGGAGCAGATGGAGCGCGACTGCTGGCAGCAGGGCAATATGAAACAGACGGCACCGGCGCAGCGCATGGCCGATTTCGTGAACAACAGGCTGAGCTACGACCTCCCGAAGAGTTCCTACGCGCCCGGGCTTATCTCGTCGCCGCTTCACTTCTGGCTGCCTAAGGCGGTCAGCTCGCGCCTTCAGCAAGGCTTCCGGACGTTCGGCCGGCTGAGCCACGGCTTCCTGACGAACGAGGCCGTAATGATTGCCGTCGAGACCCGTACGTCGGCTCCGGTACGTATTCTCCGCTCGCCGGAGACGCTGATGCACGTCCGTCTGCGCGGACTCTTCCCTTGCGGCGAGGGTGCCGGATATGCCGGAGGAATCGTTTCCGCCGGTGTCGATGGCGAGCGCTGTGCGGAGATGTGCGCGGAGTATTTAAGTCAGAGGTATGAGTGATGAGTGAAGATTTAGGTAAGAGGTCAGAGTGATGAGTGCAGAGGTATGATTACCTTTTATTTATGTCAGAGGTATGAGTGCAGAGTGCAGAGGTATGATTACTTTTGGTGCTGGATATATGACGACAACGTATTCTACCCATAAAAGTAATCATACCTCTTCACTCTTCACTCTGACCTCTTACCTAATCAAACCTCATCACTCTAAACTCTTCACTCGTTATAAATAATGTGCTAAAACTTGCGTATCTGATGAATTTGTTGTACTTTTGCACGGCATTTTTATACGTATAATAAAAACTCATTATAATGAATATTTCCTATAAATGGTTAAAGGAATATGTTGACTTTGAGCTCACTCCCCAGGAGGTATGTGACGCTCTTACGTCAACAGGACTTGAAGTTGATGCGCTCGAAGAGGTGCAGAGCATCCGGGGCGGACTGAAAGGACTCTATGTGGGCAAGGTGCTCACCTGTGACATCCACCCCAATTCGGACCATCTTCATGTGACGACGGTTGACCTCGGTCACGAGACTCCGTCGCAGATTGTCTGCGGTGCGCCGAACGTGGCTGCGGGCCAGAAGGTCATCGTGGCCGATCTTGGATGTGTGCTCTACGACGGTGACAAGGAGTTTGTCATCAAGAAGTCGAAGCTGCGCGGCGTGGAGAGCTGCGGAATGATTTGTGCCGAAGACGAAATCGGTGTCGGTACGAGCCATGACGGCATAATCGTTCTGCCGGAGGATACTCCCGTAGGACAGCCCGCAGCCGAATACTATAATCTGGAGAGCGACTGGCTTATAGAGGTAGACATCACGGCCAACCGCGCCGACGCACTGTCACACTGGGGCGTAGCCCGTGACCTCTATGCGTGGTTGAAGCAGAACGGATATGAGACGTCGTTGCATCGTCCCGACTGCAGCGCCTTTGCCGTTGACAACACTGACCTGCCTATCGAGGTGACGATAGAGAACACGGAGGCATGCCGCCGCTATGCTTGCCTGAGCATCACGGGATGTGAGGTGAAGGAGAGCCCGAAGTGGTTGCAGGACAAACTGTCCGTGATAGGTCTGCGTCCGATTAACAATATTGTCGACATCACCAATTATATAATGATGGCCTACGGTCAGCCGATGCACTGCTTCGACGCCGACATGGTCACTGGCCGTCATATCGTCGTGCGCACCCAACCCAAGGGTACGAAGTTCGTGACACTCGACGGCGTGGAGCACACGCTTGGCGAGCACGACCTGAGCATCTGCAACGCTGAGGAGCCGATGTGTATCGCCGGTATCTTCGGCGGTAAGGGCAGCGGAACGTATGAGACGACGTGCAACGTGGTCTTGGAGAGTGCCTATTTCCATCCGACATGGATCCGCAAGAGCGCACGCCGCCACGGTCTCAGCACGGATGCGTCGTTCCGTTTTGAGCGCGGCATCGACCCCAACGGCGTGATATATGCCCTGAAACAGGCTGCCATACTCTGCAAGGAGTTGGTCGGCGGCAAGGTTTCGATGGAGATTTGCGACGTCTATCCGACGCCGATGGAGAACCCGAAGGTCACTCTCGGCTTTGACTATGTGAAGACGCTGATCGGCAAGGAGATTGCCAATGAGACGATAAAGAGCATCTGCGAGAGCCTCGAAATGAAGGTGCTCGGCGAGACGGCCGAGGCGCTGGAGATTGAGGTGCCGGCATACAGGGTTGACGTGCAGCGTCCGTGCGACGTCGTTGAGGACATTCTCCGTATCTACGGATATAACAATGTGGAAATACCGACGCAGTTGAAGAGCTGTCTTGTGGTTAAGGGTGACGAGGACATGAAGCACCGTCAGGCCGACACCGTGAGCGAGCAGCTTGTGGGCTGCGGCTTCAACGAGATATTGAACAACTCGCTGACCAAGGCAGCCTACTACGAAGGCCACAACATGTTCAAGCCCGAAAATTGCGTGAAGATTATGAATCCGCTCAGTACGGACCTTAACGTGATGCGCCAGACCCTTCTGTTCGGCGGTCTTGAGAGCATTGAGCACAACATCAAGCGCAAGAACGCCAACCTCCGCTTCTTCGAGTTCGGAAACGTCTATACGTTTGACCCGGAGAGGAAGAACGCCGACAATCCCATTGCGGCATACCGCGAGGACAATCATCTGGCGCTCTGGCTCACTGGCAAGCGCGTGGAAGGCTCATGGGCACATCCCGACGAGGACAGCACGTTCTATGAGCTTGAGGCATACGTCGAGAATATCCTGCGCCGCATCGGTGTGCTGCCGGGAATGACGGTGCGCAAGAAGAGCGACAACGACATCTTCTCTACCGGAATGACGATAGAGAACCGCGGCGGAAAGAAGCTCGTGGAGATGGGTGTGCTGAGCAAGAAGCTGCTGAAGGCCGCCGACATCGCCGCTCCCGTATATTATGCGGAGCTGAACTGGACGTCGCTGATGAAGGTTGTGCGCAAGAACAAGGTGCTCTACACGGAGATAAGCAAGTATCCGGCCGTAAGCCGCGACCTGGCGCTGTTGCTTGACAACGGCGTGGAGTTTGCCGCCATCGAGGAGATTGCACGTCAGACGGAGAAGAAGCTCCTGAAGAAAGTCGAGCTCTTCGACGTTTACGAAGGCAAGAACCTGCCGGCGGGCAAGAAGAGCTATGCCGTCAACTTCATTCTGCAGGATGAGACGAAGACGCTCAACGACAAGCAGATTGACGCCATAATGAACAAGCTGATAACGAATTTAAAGAATAAACTGGGAGCAGAGCTCCGCTAAAAACATTTACTCCAATGGGAAGAGCATTTGAATATCGTAAAGCTGCAAAGCTGAAGAGATGGGGACACATGGCCCGCACATTCACAAAGATTGGTAAGCAGATTGCTATTGCGGTGAAGGCCGGAGGTCCGGAGCCGGAGAACAATCCGACCCTGCGCGCTATCATAGCGAACGCCAAGCGCGAGAACATGCCGAAGGATAACATCGAGCGTGCTATCAAGAACGCGATGGGCAAGGACCAGAGCGACTACAAGGAGGTTACATACGAGGGATACGGCCCTCACGGTGTGGCTGTGTTTGTCGAGACGCTGACGGACAACACCACACGTACCGTGGGTGACGTTCGCTCGGTGTTCAACAAGTTCAACGGCAACCTCGGTACACAGGGAAGCCTTTCGTTCCTCTTCGATCACAAGAGCGTGTTCACGTTCAAGAAGAAGGACGGACTGGATATGGACGAGATGATTCTCGACCTGATTGACTACGGTGTTGAGGATGAGTTCGACGAGGACGAGGAGTCTGGCGAAATCACTATCTACGGCGACCCGAAGAGCTTCGGCGAAATCCAGAAGCATCTTGAGAGCGAAGGCTTTGAGGTGACCGGAGCCGAGTTCACACGTATCCCCAACGACCAAAAAGAAGTTACGGCCGAGGAGCGCGAGACAATCGAGAAGATGGTTGAGAAGCTCGAAGACTTTGACGACGTGCAGACTGTCTACACGAATATGAAGCCGGAGGAATAATCTCCTGATGATACAACGCTAATGGAAAATCCCCGCTGATAGGATTGAAATCTTATCAACGGGGATTTGCTTTATGGTTCATTCCCATCTCCCGTCTTACTTATATTCCTTCTCGGTGAATGTCTTTTCAAACAAGATGCGTCCTTTCTGGCTTGCGGAGTGATAGGTGTAGGCGAAATTGTAGCCGGCATCCTTGTATGTTTTCAGCGCCGTTGAGTTCTTGACCTGTTCAAGCAGGATATTTCCGGCGTTTATCTTTTCTACGATTTCCGGATTGTCGGCGTTTCCGCTCAGTGTATAATAATAGTGCATGGTGTGGGAAGAACGTTCGAAGACAAGGCTGTCAATGGTTGTGTTGTCCCCGATTTTAGCTGGACAATTCTTTTTATTGTAATTCTCAACCTCTTTAGCACATCTCTCTTCCAGAGACTGCTGGCATGCGGAAAACATGGCGGCGGCAATTAATGTATATATGGCTTTTTTCATAAACTGATAGAATTTTAGTGTCAAGACAAGAGCGGTATTTTTGGGGAAAGGATGGAATCGAACGATAACTCCATTCCGAAAGCGAATGGAGTAGGGCTATATCGTCATTCTCCCTTTATTTCAAAAATCTCAGGATGCTCGGTGCGGAACGTTTTGGGTAATTTCTTCACCACTTCGCTGTAACTGTGGCGTATCAGCGAGGTGATGAAATTATCGGAGAGGCTTCCCTGCAGGCTTAGCTGGTTCCAGTATTTCTTGTTCCAATGCCAGGCCGGAGCAATTTCTGCGTAATGCTCGCGCAGTTCGACGGCATAGTCAGGGTTGCATTTCAGTGCTATATAATCCGCACCGTCCAGACCTATACAGGCAAAAATCTTGCCTCCGACCCTTAGCAGCAGATTGTCTTCGCCGAAAGCCATGTCCTCTGTAGTATACGGAAGAGACAGGCCGTATTCTCTGAATTTCTCAATGTTCATTGCTTCTCAAATGTTTATTTGTGCCATCGCCGGGTGGCATTAAGCCGCGGATGGCACTTTGTTATGCTTTTGTCAAGTGCAAAGATACGAAATATATCTGAGAAGATTGAAGGTTGAAAGTTGAAATGTATCGCACTTTCAACATCCAATCTCTTAAATAACCATGGTCCGCATATAAAAAATATGCAGTAGCGGATTTGGCTATCCGCCACTGCATAAAACAAAAGATTCACGATATTTTCTCTTCCTGAATGGTTTCAGTTTGCTGTGGTGGCATAGAGGCCGATGCAGGCGCCGATGAAGCCGCCGGAGCGGTTCGTGCTCAGGTTCACGGCGTCAACACCGCGGGCGAGTGTCTGCCACTGACCGCCGGCCACGGAGAATTCGAAGTCATAGTAGCGGCCGGAACCGGAGATGCGGAGGCGTATCGGTTTCGTAGAATCGTCGTTGTCGATGAAGGCCGAGGCAATCGTCGCGCAGTTTTTCTCTGCTCTTGACAATGTGATGGCAGGGCGGCCGGCAAGTATTGTCTTACCGAAAACGAAGTTATATTCCTCATTCTGCAGAAGGACAAAGCCGGCAAGTTCCTTTTCCGAGCGCGGAGAGAAGCTGACCTCCGTCTCTGCCGTGAATGTCGTGTGCTGCTGGCGGGCGAACACGGCGGCGGGCGATTCACGCTGTGATATGTTGACGGGTTTTGCCGTGATGGTCAGTCCTTTGCCGTCAAGTGACCAGAACTCAGACGGGTTGCGGAGGAACATCCATCTGATGTCGAGTCTGCCGTTGTCAAAGCGGTCAGTGTAGGAGAAGTTTCCCGTGAGGTTGCCACCGTCGCAGGCCGAAGACGATGCCGGCGTTGTCAGGCCGGTGCTGATGGACGGCGCTTTCGCCACGGTGGGAACGACCTTATTCTTTTCGAGAATTGTCGGCCAGCCGTCGTTCCATGTCACCGGGAGCATGTAGGTGTCGCGTCCCGTGTTGTAGCAGTCGCCCTCGTATGGACGGCATGCGAGGAACACGGCATACCATTCGCCTTTCTTTGTCTGTACGAGGTCGGCATGTCCCGCGCTCGTCACGATGTCCTCGCGGTTGGGGTCAAGTCCTTCACGTTGTGTCAGGATGGGGTTGCCGGCAAACTCCTCCCATGGGCCTTCCGGCTTCAAGGAGCGGAAGATGACCTCGCTGTGCCAGCTGCCCGTGCCGCCCTCCGCACACATCAGGTAGTAGTATTTCCCGACGCGGAATAGGTGGGGACCCTCTATCCATATCGGATTCTTCTGTACATGGGTGCCGCTGCGAACGATTTCAATCTCGTCGCCCACGACGCTGTCGCCCTTCACGTCGAAGTAGTGGAGCTTTATTGACCGCTCACCCTCGTAGCTGTGTCCGCCGGCCGGTTCGTCGTTGTTGACAATATAGCCGCGGCCGTTCTTGTCGAAGAAGAACGACGGGTCGATTCCGCCGACCTTCGGAAGATAGATTGGCTCACTCCAGCCCTTGGCCGGGTCGGTTGTCTTCACGAAGAAGTTTCCAGCGCCGACATTTGTCGTGATCATGTAGAACGTCTTGTTCTTCTCGTTGTATGATATTGCGGGTGCGAAGATACCTCCGCTGACATGCTGTCCTTTCAGCGGGAGCTGTGACTCGCGGTCAAGGACATGGCCTGTCTGCCGCCAGTTGACGAGGTCCTTGCTCTCGAAGATAGGCACGCCGGGGAAGAACGAGAACGACGAGTTGACAAGGTAGAACGTGTCGCCCTTGCGGCATATCGACGGATCGGGATAGAAACCTGCGAGAATCGGATTGAGATACTCGCTTGTCATGTCTATCAGTCGGGCGAAGCGCTCGTCATTGCCCGAATAGCTGAAGTAGCCGAAGTTGGCTGTCTGTGCGCTTACGCCCACGGTTGCGGCCATGAGCACTGAGGATAGGATATGTCTTTTCATTTTGCTGATTTGCTGTATTCGAATTTGTTTATGTCAACGTAGCCGCCGGCATCCTTGGTGGCATAGTTGAAGATAGCGTAGCGTGTTCCCATGAAGAAACGTGTGAAGTCAAACTTCATGTTGAACTCGCCGCCGATGGCTGTCCACCGCTTGCCGTCGGTGCTGTAGTGGAACGTGGCGATGTCGTGTCCGCGGTTGAAGTCACCGTCGATGCGGAGGAACACCCTCTTGCCTTTCAGGTTCACGCGTGCCGTCTCCGTACAGTCGACACTGGTGATTTTGTGCTCGGCGTCGGTCATGTTCACGAGCGTATGCTTCACCGTGAGCCACGTCTTCTTTCCGTCACGCTCCACGCTGAGAATACCCGAATGGCCGTTGAAAGCAGCCAGTCCGGCCCGGTCGCCGTCTTTCATCTTCGATATGTCCATCTCGATGTATGCGCTGCAAGTCGGTCCTTCCATGCGCTGGGATATGGTGTTCGGCGCGGTGTAGATGTTGTCGGCTGTGCGGCTTGTCTTCAGCCGCAGCCATCCCGGGCGCTCCGTCAGCGACCATGCGTCGTTTATGGGCTTGTGGTTCCACTGCCAGTTTATCTTCAGCGCATCCGAGTCGAAGCCGTCACTTACCACGAGCGGTATGTCCTGATACCCATGTACGGGTTTCTCCATGTCGAGCGGAATACGGCCGTTGGCGTCACCGAGCATGGGCCATCCGTCAATCCAGCGGCAGGGCATCAGCGTCGGCACGCGTCCGATGGCCCCGCGGTCCTGGAAGATGAACCCGTACCAGTTGCCGTGCGCGTCGTCAACGACGGTTCCCTGACCGACGTATGGGAAGCCGGCGAAGTCGTCCTCAAGGATGACCTTCTTCTCGTATGGTCCGGTGATGCTGTCAGCCCGGTAGCACACCTGCCGGCGTGGCTTGTCCTTCGGCCATGAAATCATTATAAGATAATATTTCCCGTCATGCTTGATGACACGGCTGCCTTCGAGCAGACCGGTTTCCTCGGTGTCGCGTTCGATGACCGTAGTGTCAATTCCGCCCTCCTTCATGGCCGTCAGGTCAGCTGTCAGCTCGTTCAGCCGTCCCTGACCGCTGAAGACGTAGACACGTCCGTCGTCGTCGAAGAAGAGCGACGAGTCGTGGAAGTGGGGCAGACGGGAGTTGAGCGTCCAGCCCTTTGCGGGGTCATCCGTCTTGTAGATGTAGGAGCGGTAGGGATGGTCGTTCGGTGAGAACAGCGCATAGAATGTTCCGTTGTGATAGCGCAGCGACGTGGCCCACTGGCCGCGGCCGTAGACAGTGCCGTCCTTCATGTCATATTTCGGCGTGTCGTCGAGCGTGTCGAAGAGATAGGACACGGTCTCCCAGTTGACGAGGTCCTTCGAGTGCATCACCGGCCCGCCCGGCATAAGGTGCATCGTTGTGCTGACGAGATAGAAGTCATCGCCGACGCGGATCACGTCAGGGTCGGGCACGTCCGCCCACATCACGGGATTTCTGAATGTCTCTTGTGCTGAGGCCGTGAGGCCGATAGCAGCGAGTGCAAGTATATAGAGTATTCTTCTCATAATTAATATTGTTGTTTTAACTTAACGCCGGTCTGACGGCTCCGTCCGGTCACTGTCTGATTTCAACGGAATTGAACCGATGGACCAAAATGAGTCATATTACTGGGTAAAATGAGTCATATTACTGGGTAAAATGAGTCATATTGCAGAGTAAAATGAGTCATATTACCGGCCAATATAGGTTGTTTTACTGACCAATACAGGCTGTTTTACTTTGCCGTAACGGTGGAACGGAAATATGGCCGCGGCCGGACTGTCCGTCAGATAGGCGTTGTTCGTTAATGTTCTTTATTCTCCGGTGAGTCCTTTTACGAACCCTCCGTAGGCATGCTTGCGTGAATAGCTCTTGTCCCATAGGCCCAAGGGCAGGGTGGAGTCTAGCAGATTTTTTTGTACGATGCCGGCGCGCTGGGCTTCAGGAACATTGTCCATATATGACCTGACGATTTTTCTGTAGGTCTCGCCTTGTTCCTTCATTGCGGCCTCGAACGCTGCTTCCGTGTCCACTTCGCCATCCTCATCTCCGTTTCCATTGTCTGCCGTATTGCCGTCCTTGTCTTCCGGAAGGTTGTCGGCATCCACAGTGAGACTGGATATTTTCACGAGTTTTCCGGTGGCGGCAAGCTTCTTGAACATCGAGCCGATGGCGGCAATATCCGACGTGGCTGTGGATGTGCTGATTTCAACACCGATGCCGTCAATGCGTGCGCCCTGACCTTCCATTTCGGCGATATAGCCCGTGAGGGCGTCACATTTCGCATCGTTGCCGGCCAGATTGGTCTCGATGATGAAAAGCCGGCTTCCGTCGGCAGCCTGTCTTGCCGCTTCCTTGAAGGCCTCTGCGCCATAGTTGCGGCCGAGATAGTCCTGCCAGTAGAACTCGCCTCCGCCCAGCGTCTTGTCCAGACCGCTGCGCAGCTGTGTCGGATCGGTCTCGTCGAGCGGTTCTTTCAGCACGTCCCATTCGCGGATGCTGTTCTTATATTTTCCTATCGTTCCGTCTATGAACTTCACCATCTCGCCTCTTATGATGGCGGTCTTTTCGTCGTCGGTCTTGTCTATGTATTCGGCCAGCGGGTCATATCCCTCGCCGAGCAGCGAGACACCGCAGTCCTCAATGCCTTCATTCTTGTCCGTCAAGACAGAGACAGCTTCGGCCGTGGCTTCGGGGTCGTCAAGATTGGGGTTCACCGTGTTTAAATTGTCAATCAGCTCCCCTGTGAAATAGTCAATCTCGGAAAATTCGATATTGTCGATGAACAGTGTCCCGACAAACGAACCGATGTTGAACAGCACCGACTTCAGGCCGTTGATGCCGTTCGTGTGATTTTTGACCTCAACGTGCGTCCAGTTTTTCGTAACGTTCACTTTCGGTGAGAATTTCGAGCCCTTGCCGTCGCTGTATGTCGCGCACTCTATAGTACCTTCTGCCGTGCCGCGGACCCAGAACGAAAGACAATATTCAGCGACACCTGATGCGTCAACGGACGGCGTCTTGCCGAATGTGTATGCCACCTGCGCGTCGGTCGTCGAGCCGGAGACGGTGTTTGTCACCTTTATGCAATAGCCGCCGTCGTCGCCGTCAGGCCTCACGACGTTAGGACCGAGCAGCGCGTTGAGGTAGGTGCTGTTCTGCCTGTTGCTCCAGATCAGCGGTCCGCCCATGACGCTGATGCCCTTTGCGCCGGTCAGCCGGACAATGTCGTCGGCCACCGTCGTCTTTAGCTCGCCGTTGGCTTTCATCATCTCGCCGTGGGTGAACGCCATACTGGGAACGATGTTGCTGAAGTTCTCCACGGCAAGGCGGTATTCCATGCCTCCGGCCGCAAGCGTGTTCCTGTCAATGTCCGTGCCGATGTTGAATCCGGCGTAATCCTTCAGCGCGCCGTATGCTTTCATATAGTCGTATGCTGCCAGCGTGGCGGGCTTCTCCATGTCCATCTGTACCATATCGTTGTCGGTACAGGAGAGCAGTGCCGCCGTGCAGGCCATGCTTATAAATAAATGCCTTTTCATACTTTCTGTCGTTTTTTTATTTTCTGATTGTATAAGAGAATGTCTCCAGACGGTTGTCGTCACCGCGGTCGCGCATGACGAGTCTCTCGGATGTTGCCACACGGACCGTCTTTTGCACACCGCCTGACATGTAGGTCAGCTCAAACTCATAGTCGAGCGTCAGAAGGTCACGGTCCTTGTTGTTCCATGCTTTCTTGGCTCCGAGATGTTCCCAACGGCCCGTGCCTTTGGCGGTGGCGCCGTCGGTGTCTGTCGTGACGGTGCAGTTTCCGTCAGCATTGAACGTCAGGATGAGGTCGCAGTGTTTTGCTTCCACCGTTGTCTTGCCCTTGTCGTCGGCGACCTCGACGCTCACCGATACATTGTAGCGTGAGACCTGAAGTCCGTCTGTGGTCAGCGTGGAAAGGCCGGCGTCCTCGATGTATTCCGGCTCGCGCACGATGGTTTCCTTTTCCGTGCCGTCAATAAAGACATGGTCGGTTCCGCGGTTGAGCCATACGCCGTGATACTTGTTCTTGTATTTCACGGCGTAGAGCGTATAGTTCTTCGGCAGGATGTCCCAGTCGTCGGCATCGACGGGGTTGGGGGCCGTCACGCCGCTTTTGGGCTTGCCCGACAGAATCGAGTCACTTGCGCTGACGATGCGCACCGGCAGGACGTATGTGACTGTGGTCGACAGCGGGTCGGCGAAGAATTTGTCTGTGAGCTGGACGTCGACGCCGCCGATGATTTCTCCGCTGCTTATCGTTATGTCGTTTGAAGCCATTTTGTAATAGTCAGCGGGCAGAGGTCTGACGTTCCGGCCGTCTTCAAACACGAGTCCGCGGCAGAGCGTCTCGTCAACGGCAATCCGAACGTTCCTGTCCCGGCTGTTCTGCCATACGCCGCCCAGCGTGGTGTAGAGCATGAAGCGGTGGTCGTTGTCAAGGTCTGTAGGATAGACATCGTCGCCGAGCGTTATCTTGCGTATCGGGGTCTGCATGGCGAAACTCACCGTCTGATATGTATAGTCGTCGAACTCGACGTCGTCGTTGTCACATGATGTTGTCATCATGGCTGAGGCTACGGCCATCAGCGAAAATATGATCTTCTTCATATATATAATAATGTGTGTTCAATGGATGTTTATGTTTCCGTTCTCAGTATCACCAGCCCGCGTTCTGTTGCAGCCTGTCGAACTTCAGACACTCGCCGTAGGGAATGGGGCCGTAGAACATGTGCTCCTTGTAGTTGCGCGTGTCCACGTTGATGGGCGTGTATGTCTTGTCGGCAGAGTTGATGCTTATGCCGCGTGCCGTCTCGTTGAGCTTGTCCAGACTGACCTTCCAGCGGCGCAGGTCCCAGAAGCGGTGGTTCTCGAACGACAGCTCGATGCGTCTTTCGTTCCTTATCAGTTCGCGCATGAGGTTCTTGTTGTCCTTGATGCTTTCAAGATAGTCGTTTCCGGCTCCGCAGCGGTTGTGGAGCGCCTTTATCACGTCGTATGCGCTGTAGGCGTGGCCGCCCGTCTGTGTCGGTCCCCATGCCTCGTTGGCTGCTTCGGCATAATCGAGGAATATCTCAGTGTAGCGGATGTATGCGTTGTAGTGCAGCTGTGTCGACGGGTTGACGGGATTGAGGTTTATGTCGTTGCGCAGCAGCTTACGCAGATAATATCCCGTGCGTGTGCTGGAACCGCTCAGATTGTTCAGACCGTCGAGGTTGCTACCGTTGGCAGAAGTGTTTATCGTCGTGTTTCCCGAACCGATTTTTGAACCGTTCACGACGACATATTTGTCAAGTCTCGGGTCGCGGTTGCGGTAGGGCTGCGTGGCGTCGTAGACGGTGTTTTCGCTGGTGATGGGGTAGCCCTTCGCGTCGGGGAAGCAGTCGACGAAATTCTGCGTCGGGTTGCAATATCCGTTTCCGTAGATGGACGGCGGATAATTCTGCGCTTCAAGACTGTTGCTCTGGTTCTTTGCTCCGCGCCACAGAATCTCCTTGGGATTCTCTCCGTTTTTGAGTCCGCTGATTTCGCTCGTGTTGCAATACCATGTCCAACCCTTCGGGTCCATTCCGCCGATGCCTCCGATGTCGTCAATGAGCACGGCGGCATAGTTGGCGGCTCTTTCCCATAGAGTCACGTCGTTCGTCGGATTATATGCCGGACTGGCAGCGAGAAGTGCCGTGCGTGTGCGGTAGGCCTGGACGATGCGTCCCACCATGCGGCCGGTGAACTTCGTGCCGAAGACGCGTGTGTATTGTGCCGCCGTGGGGGCCAGCTCCGCATATTTGGCCGGAATCCCGCTCTCGTCGGCGATGTCGCCGTAGCTCATCGGGAGGAGAGACATGGCGTTGTCACAGTCGCTGTAGATCTGCTCTACACACTCGGCAAACGTGTTTCTCGGCAGGTTGTTGTCTGTCGTCGCGTCAAGCTCGGTCAGGATGATGGGCACACCGTAGAGCACACCGTCCGTTCCATAGCCGGAATGTGCCTGAAGCAGGTGATAGAGGTTCATGGCCCTCAGACCGTATGCCTCACCCTTCTCGCGGTCGTTATACATGACTGACGCCTTCTGGTCTTCCGCCCAATCGACGCGGTCGCAGCGGTTGAGGAAAAGATTGAGGTACATGATTTTGTTGTAGCATGTCTCCCATACGTTCATCGGGTTGTTGCCGGATGTCCATGTGCCGGCAGCCATGTTGCGGTAGCCGTTGGAAGGCTGGTTGCAAACGGCGTCGTCTGTGGCCATCTCGCTCATGGGATAGCCGTCGCAGACGAGATAAGTGTAGGCATTGGCGAGCACGCCTTCGGCATACTGCGGGTTGCGGTACATGTAGTCCACGCCGAGATTGTTTTCGAGGGCCGGCTCAAACAGGTCGTCGCACGAGGTGAGGCTGAAGGCTGCGGCCATGCTTATTATATAAATGATGTTTCTCTTCATGATGGTATGTGTTTTTAGAAGTTGATCTTCACTCCAAGGTTATAGCTGCGGCACTGCGGAGCTGCGCCCACGGCTGTCTCAAGATATTTGCGCTCCTTCGAGATTGTGAGCAGGTCGGCGCCATAGACATAGACCTGCAGTCCCTTGACGAACTTGTCCCTGAACATCGTTGCGGGGAAGTCGTATGTGAGCTGCGCACGGCTGAAGTAGAACGCGGCCGTACTGTAGAGCCAGTAGTCGCTGGCCACGAAGTTCAGCTCGCCGCCCTGTGTCGTCAGACGCGGATAGGTCGCCGTTGATGCCGTCTCCGGTGTCCATCTGCCGAGAACGGCCTCGGTGTACTTGCGGTCTCCGTAGATCCAGTTTGTCAGATTGTCCTTGAAGCCCTTGCCTCCGGTGTTTCCGTTTCCGGCGAGGTAGAGGGTGAACTGCTTGTACTTCGCCGTGAAGTTGATGCCGTAGCAGAACGGGGCCGACCACTTGCCGAGGACAACCATGTCCTTGCCGTCGATGATGCCGTCGCCGTTGATGTCCTCATATTTGAGGTCGCCGGGTTTGGTGTTGCTGTTGATGACGGCCGAATGGGCAATCTCCTCCTCGCTTTGGAAATATCCCAGACAGCGGTAGCCGCGCAGGGTCTCGATGGCCGTTCCCGTTGCGTTCTGCCATTCATATTCGTTGTTTTCGCTGATGCGGTCGTTATGGCTCCAGTAGTACATTCCCGTCAGTCCGAGCTTCATGTCCACCTCGCCGACCTTCTTGTGGAGGTTCACGGTGTAGTCGAAGCCGCGGCGTGTCTGGTTGTTGTAGTTCGTATAGGCGAGGAACGACGTGTTCCATGCTGCGAAGAAGCTCGGGTATATGATGTTCGGAACGACAATCTGGTCGTTTGTCTTCACGTTGAAGAAGTTTGCGTCAAGTGAGACGAGCCCGTCGAAGAGACGTGTCTCCAGGCCGATACGGAACTCCTTGCGCTTCACGAAGCCCAGCTCTTTGTTCGCACCGCGCACCGAGAGCGATGTCTGCATGTCCTTTGCCGTCTCGTTCCATCCCCACCATTGGCCGGTGGCGGTGAAGACGTTGTCGTACATATAGTAGTCGCTGATGTCCATGTCCTGATTTACGACACCGTATGAAGCCGTTAGTTTCAGGTCGTCAACCCACTTGACGTCCTTCATGAACCCTTCGTTCTTCAGGCGCCAGCCGAGCGTCACGACAGGCGATATGGCCTCACGGTGTCCCTCGGCCAGTTTGGCTGAGTGGATGGCGGCCATGCTCAGGTCGGCATAGTAAGTGTGGCGGTAGTTCCAGTTGAGCTGCAGTCCGAGGTTGGCGTTGCTCGTGCGGTGATATTGTCCCGTGATTGTCTGCTGGTAGCCGTTGGCGAGCAGTGTCGCTGCGATGTTGTGGCCTCCGAACGAGCGGTCGTAGTCAAACTGCGCATTGAAGAGCACGGTCTGACGGGTGTAGCTGCCCGACATGTTCTGCGTGCCGGTGCTGCGGTCCGTACCGTATTTTGTCAGTTCCGTTATCATGTCGTCGGCGCCGGCGTTGTTCCATGAAGCCTCGTATGTGGAATACTCATTGTTGATGGAGGTGTTGTAGCTCGTTGAGTAGTCCACGGCGAAGTGGGTCTTGAACGACAGGCCCTTCAACACCTTGGCAAGGTCAAGCTTTATTCCGGCGTCAAACTGAATCTGACGTGAGGTGTACTTATTGTAGCCGGCAGCATACATGGCTGCAAACGGATTGGTCTGCTGGTTCTGCGTTCCTCCGAGCAGATATTTGCCGTCCACGATATGGTTGCTGTTCTCCACGAGGATGCGTGAAGCCTCGTCATTCTCGCTGATGCTGCTGATGGGAATGAGCGGGACGAGCGGATACTGGCTCGTCGGACGCAGGGTCGCGCTTTCGCCCCAGAAGTTGGCGAGGTCGCCGCGTGCGTCATAGAATGTCGTCGATACGTCAACCCATCCCGTCACCCAGTCGTTCAGCTTCAGGTCGATGTTGCCGCGGATGCTGAGACGTGTGGTGTGGTTCTTCTTTCCCTCGCCGAAGTTGATGAGATCGTTGTTATGGTACAGTCCTATGTACGTATAGAAATGCGCGAACTTGCCTCCTCCGGAGAATTCGGCGTTGCCGTCATACCGCATGCTGTTCTTCTTCAGATAGTCATCGGAGAAGAAGTTTATCTCCGGATAACGGTAAGGGTTGTCGTGATTTGCGTAGTGCCAGATGTCTTCCTGACTGTAGACGGGGTTAAGACCGTCGTTCCTCAGTGCCTCGTTGTAGAGCGTCATGTATTGTGCCGATCCGAGATATTTCGGATAGCGCTTCGGCACGAACATCGTGACGTTGCCGCCAACCTTCACCTGCAGACCGTCGTTGCGTCCGCGCTTGGTCGTGATGAGAATTGCTCCTTTTGAGGCGCGGCTGCCGAAAAGCACCACGGCCTGTGCCGATTTGAGGAACGTGATCTGCTCAATCTCGTTCGGATGGACGTTGCCGGCGTCGCGCGGCACGCCATCCACCATGATCAGCACCTCGCCCTGCTTCCACAGTCCGCCGTCAAATCCGCCGACGAGTGACTGCATGTTGTCGAGACTGTATGTTATATAGTTTTTGTCGGTCAGTTCCACCATGTCCACGGCCGATACGGCTCCCATGAGGTCCTGTCGTTGGGTGACGCGGAAGCCGGTGTTTATTTCGTCCGGGTTGCGGACAAGCAGGGAGTCGTCTTTCCCGCTTTCGGCGAGCGCCGCCATCGGAAGGCACAGTGTCAGTGCTGCTGTAAATATTGTCTTGTTCATAATCGTTTCTTATTTTTAGGTGTTCAGGCTAAGGAGGGGAGGGGGCTATGAACGGTCATAGCCTCATGACCCTGATAATCCTGCACACAATCTTGTTCTTACCATCCCGGATTCTGATCCAGTTTGCTGTTCTTTTGAAGTTCCGACTGGGGAATCGGGTAATAGTTCATTTTCGGTTCAAACACCCGCTCTTCAACAACGAATGTCTCATACGAAGCTTTTTCATTTTCCATCGTAATTCTCATGCCGTGAATAGGTTGATTGAAATAGGTCTGTCCTTCTTCCCAACGGCGTACATCCCAAAAACGATGTTCTTCAAAAGCCAGTTCTACTCGTCTCTCATTCCTGATCCGTGCACGCATTTCTTCTTTGG